>PLSG01000196.1 GCA_003164155.1 Parachlamydiaceae bacterium
GAAGCACACACAAATTTGAGCTAAAGGCCTGGTCATTTTTCCAAAGTTAAGAGGACCTTGCCTATTGTCTGGCGATTTTCGAGCAGGTTATGCGCTTCTGCCGCCTGAGCGAGTGGCAAAACCCGGTCAATGCGCAACTTCAGCCATCCCTCGTGAATGCCTGCGATGACTGCCTCGGCCCTCCGCAGCAATTCCTTGCGATTCAACAGAAAATTTTGCAGGGATCCGCCCGACAAAGTCAAAGCGCGCGGCATTAAGGCTGTGGGAGAAAAGGGCTCTGGCGGTCCGCTGGCAGAGCCATACACCACGATGTTTCCGCGCAAAGCACAAGCCTCTAGATCTCCCTTAAAGGTCGTCTTGCCAACCCCATCGATGATCAAATCCGCACCATGCTTGCCGGTGAGACGCATGACTTCAGCGACAAAATCTTGTTCCGTATAGATAATCAAGTCCTCTGCCCCAGCAGCTTTAGCGGCCTGCGCTTTTTCAAGACTCGAGACCGTGCCAATCACGCGCGCTCCTAGCTTACGCGCCCACTGCACCAATAACAAACCCATACCTCCGGCGGCAGCGTGAATTAAGACCACATCGCCTGGTTTTATCTGCCTAAATTCATGCAGAAGATAATGGGCGGTCATCCCCTGCAGTGGAAATGCCGCGGCTTGCTCAAAGGAAAAGCTCTGTGGAACGGGTATCAAGCTGTCTGCTTCAACCACACACTCTTCGGCATATACGCTGGACTGACCGGTAAAAGCCACTTTGTCGCCCGGTTTAACGTGTGTGACGCCTTGTCCTACGGATTCGACAATCCCCGCCCCTTCTTTACCCGGAATATAGGGAAGCTCAGCCGAAGGAGAATACGCTCCCCGGCGGATATAGATATCGACGAAATTTACACCCACGCATTTCATTTTAATCTTGGCTTGGCCAAAGCCTGGGCTTTTGATAGGGCAGTCCTCTAGATTGAGAACTTCTGGGCCACCAAACTGATGAACCTTAATGGCTTTCATATGCACCTCACAAATCAACTTTAAATATAACGTTTAGAGTGCTGATAGGATAGAGTTAACTTTTTCAGCCAACTGAGGATTGCTAATGAGAGCAGAACCTTGGATTTTTCTGGCTAACTCCTCACAAGAGCTTTTTTTGCTGCGCATAAAGCCTTCCATGGCATCGAATCGCAGGTTGTGGTTTTTCATGACATCTAGGGTCTTAATTAAGGTATAGCAAGTTTGCTCAGTTTTTTTCCACCCCGATTTATAATCTTGAATCCATGCAATAGCTCTTCCTATGAAGCCCCATTTAACCTCTTTCAATTTACCCGACGAATCCGAGGTACACGATTTGTTATAAAAAATATAGGCATTAAGCTCTGCATCAGCATCGCTCATTTCTGCAATAGGTGTGCTCATAAAATCTCCTCTTGCTTACAACTTCAATCTACCACTTAATTATAAAACAAAACTAAATTTCAATCACACATCATATTTTTAAACAAACACCCAACACAAATAAACTATTTAATTAAAAATTCATAAACACAGCAGGAGATCTGAGCGGCTATGTCAAAAAAAACCATGCCACGTTCACTTATTACTTGAGATTATCGTTATACGGTTATTTTTGAACCTTGCCCAAAACATCAAATTGGTTTTTTAGCCAGCTGTATGCATAAAGACTTATTTTATAGGGCTTGTGTTTCAAGATCACATTTTCAAAGAGCTGCTTAGCCAAGGCAGGCCGACCAGGTTTTTCCGTGAGCCATTTCAGCAGAGTACTGCGCTGGGCAGGAGCAAAATTCAATTCCCCATCGAAAAAATCGAAAACCACCTGGTGCCTTGCGTAGCGCGGATCGTCTAACAATTCTTTAGAGTCGGCGTTGGTACTCTGCTGGAGCAGTCCTAAGGTTTTATCCACCAAAAACAACTCGGTATCGGCGTCTTTAGGAGCTTGCTCACCTAAACGCTTAGACAGATTCCACGCTTCTTTATCCTCCAAGGCCAAGGTCCGCAGGCGGGTCTTCCCTCCCTCCATTTTTTCTTTGACCACCAGGCGGTGTTGAAAAGGGTATTGGTTTTTGTCGAACATTGCTGCCGTATGCATGCTGGTGGCCAGTAGAATGCCGTGCGCATCGAGTTTATTATATCTAAATTGGACAGGCATAAAGTTATAAGAGGCTAGCATATCCTCTTCAAACAACTCGGCGTAGGGTTGTAAATCTTTTTGAAAAGCTGCCAGAGCGCTAAAATGCCATAACGGGGGAGGTCCTTTTTGATCTACAGAATTGGCAGGGCATTTAAAGTCACGGGGATCTTCTATTCTGTAAAAATCCCTGGAGAGAGGGGTTAAATGTGCTTCCCAATCTCCCAATTCCGATTTAATATTCCAATCCAGATCCCACTTCCAATACTGAGGCGTAGCTGGGATTTGTTCAACACTCATTTCCAAGGATTGGGTTTCTTTTTCTGAGCGCAGCTCATTTTCCTGTTCCACCTCTGTGCCGCTCTCTCTTATGCTCAAGGGAATCTTTTCAGGCATAAGCTTAAGGGTATCTGCGCCCACCGCCTGGCTAAGCTTATGCAACATCGCTTGGCTTTGCCTTTCAAGGGTGTCTGTCTGAGGCTTTTCTCCGTCGGCAGAATGAAATGCCTGGTTGATCTTCTCAAAAGTCTGCAATTCCAGATCGATGCGTGCGGCAATCGCCTCATCTTTGCCGGCCAAGGCCTCTTTGCGGCCATAGACGGCATCGGGCATATCGAGCGCAGGCCTAATAAAAATGCTTTCAGAAGCCAAGAAAGGCCGGCATAATTCTTCCACAGTATAGTCGGGATCCATGAAAGAATTCCACACAGGGCTTTCGACTTCGTTGCGCAGTTTCTGGTTGGCCGCCGCCGTGCAATGGAACTGCTGTTGAAGCATCTGCACTTTGTGGGCGAACATCAAGATATGCTCAATGGCGATATCTTCGGTTTTTCCCATGTCTAAAACCTGCCTGATGATGGCGGCCTCTTGCTTGTGATACACAAGCGATATCCGCTGTCCCTTGTCTATTTCCCGCATGCGCCATACGCCTTGCAAGAGATCGCGCAAAGACAGATCCTTGCTGAAGGTAGCTACCGCGTGGGCGCGGGGGGCTTGTTTGATATCCGCACCGGTGGTGTGCCTGTGGTCGTAGTAGGTGAACCTTTCATGGGGAGAGCCCTGCAAGGCTGACTCGCGAAAAGGGAGGGGATCATCGCGCTCTTTTTCCAACACCATGAGGCTGTCGCCTTCGTAGAAGCAGATCCCTTTAATCTCCGCCCTTTCTTTTTTAAAACGCTCCCTTAGAGCTTTGGCGACCTCCCTATTGGGTATACCTTTAAAGAGGGCGCCGGTATCTATGATGGCCCTGAAATCTGGCGATGTTTGCGAAGATACCATGCTGTCTACCAGGCTGGCGGCGAGGCTATCTTGAGATTGGGCATCGCCCTCTGCCCCCTTGGAAGCAGAAGCTTTAATGGCCAGCGGGATGACGCCCCCACGACATTGCTTCCAGAGAATATTGATGGTTTTGCCATCAGTGCCCTCCGTTGCCACAGTATTGAGCGCATTTGGGAAAGTGGCGCTATTCCAGGGAGTGCCGGTGAAGCCCTGCACTTGTGCAAACATTTCGAAGAGTCCCTGAGGATTTACCGACAGCTTATTGGGATAGATTAATATCTCAGGTAAAACAAATTCTCTCACATATTCCAAGAGAAGGTTGCTCTCTCCAGACCTATGGCAGGTGGTTTGAATATCTTTCTTTAATTTTTCGATATCCTGATCAGTGCAAGTCAGCAGGTGAATGGCAGAGCCTGGGCTTATTTTTCGAAATATCGCATAAGCCGCGGTCTGCTCTACCCTTAAAAGCGGGTCTCGCGACAAGGCTATTTTAGCATCCCTTTGCAGGCGTTGGATGTGATTTTTCAGCACCTCTTGGGGTATGCCTTTTCTGTAGTACATTTGGACGGTGTAATTGAGCAGCTCGTAAGGATTTCCGAACTGCGAGGTTTCGCTCGGCGTATTGCTGGCCAGGTAAGGGACGGCAATCAGCTTGGCAAAATCTTTAGCAAACCCATAATGCGTGTCACATTCTTTGGTTAAAGTGACCGGCAGCAGATCATTGATTTGCCCTTTTATTAATGCCAGGGCATTTTTAAGAAGCGGCAGGTCTTTGACGCCACCCAAAAGAGGCAGCTCTAACTCCCCTAAAGCGGCCAGATGTGAGTGCAGCTCTTTTTCCCCTTCAGGATCAAGCGCATTGCTTAAGAACTTTTGGACAAGTAGCTCAAAGGCGGATTTGAACGCCTCCTTGGCACTTGAAGGAAGTGCATGGGACCAGCTGCTGACGATTTCACTGATCAAAAGAGGTTTGATCACAGCTTCGTAGATCTCTTTGGTTATGGGCGTAGCCAACAAGCCTTGCGGAAAATATGCGGAGATGGACTTGTTGGTCAAAAGCATCTCAAATAACTTTGAAACCACACTGCGGTGGGGCTCTGCCAGGGGCACAGCCTTTCCCATGCTAAAAATCACCTCGTGCTTGCAGTTGAGAATGGTATCGGCTTCGTCGATCACCGCCTTTCCCTTGCTTTTTATCAAGTTGAGGATGCTGCGCATCACCTCGATTTTCTCGGCCAGCTCAGGATTTGGCGCATGCGCATATAGAGAGAAAGCCTCTTGGACTTTGAGCTTGAGGCAAGCCAGGCTCTTGCTGGTCATGATCACGTAATCCTTCCTTTGGCGGATCATTTCCAGCTGGCTCAGCATAGCTTGCAGCTTTTGCTTCGTAAAAACAGTGTTGCGGTCGAAATGTAAGGTATGCGTCATTTGCTTGAAGACCCCTCGGGACTGATGCAACAGGTCTTCGGCGACGGTCTCATAGAGCGCTTCAGGTACCACTACCAACGAAAGGGCGTCTCCGTCGGCATTCTTCAAGGCTAAGATAGGCAAAAAGACCTTTGACTTTCCAGAACCCATGATCATCTGGAGAATCATCTGAGGATTGGATCCTTTCGCCGCATAGAGCAGCTTATCCAGATTTTCTACCTGGTCGGGCCGCAGCGTCTTATCACTGCTGTACTCAAACAGTAAATATTCCGGGCGCAAGGCGGGATCATAAGCTCGCACAAGCGACAATTCGCTGTGCAGCTGATTAGCAAGCCTTGGCAAATCTTGGTCGGCGCGTTCTACGACGCCTTTAGCTTGCATCTCTTTGAGCGTGTTGATCGCGCGCGCGATCTGCTGGCGTAGAGTTTCCTGGATCAGGTATTCCATGATATAGGATTGCAAAGTATCTATATCTGCGCTTTGTAGCGTGGGATTGCGCTTTTTAAATTCACTTTTGTCCTTCTGGATAAACATCACCAATAGAGCGTTGAGTTGCATCCGCTCGCGCAGGGTGCCTTGTTTTTCCGCAGCAGTCACAAGGCCTTGCGTGGTTGTCAAAGGGACCGCATTAGCCAAGCTTAAGATACGCACCTCAAGGGCCAGAGCATCTCTTTTGAGT
>PLSG01000084.1 GCA_003164155.1 Parachlamydiaceae bacterium
CCTTATGGAACAGTGGATTATTACGATAATTGTGGGAAGCGAATAGGGTCAGCTAGCAAAACATCATATGGTGCTGTGAATTATTATGATAATTGCGGGAAGTTGGTAGGATCCTCAAATTAACGCCAAAAAGACACCGAAATGACATTGTTTTGGTGTCTTTTCTCTCTGTAATCACAACAGCTTTTTATATGGTTGATAAATTAAGAAAAGGGAGAAATTTGCACGTTAATGCAAACTATAGATTCCCTGTTAAGACTATTTTAAACCGATTGTGTTCTTTTTGAAGATCGCTTAGACGGTACGGTTTTTCTTTTAGTTGATGGGCGTTTCCCAAAATCAATATCCTGCCCCGCTTCATATAAAACATCCGGTGAAAAGTCCGCCCCGTTTGGCCAGCAAATCGAATAGTTGAATGAGTCCATTTTTACTTTTTTGAAATATTCAATGTTTTTCAAAGGAAGTAAGTAAATTCCCCCTTCAACAATCCAACCCTCGAAGTCAACCACCTTTGTTTTATCATCACTGAATAGTAATTTTAATTTGTATTCACAGATGTGTTCAATTTTTTTTATTCGCATCATCATAAAATTAGCTCAACGGTTTAATTTTAGAGGCTTTCATGCCATTTGCTAAGCTATTCCAATTCTCTAACAATTCATTCTGGTGAAGAATAGCCCATGCTGTCACTAATGCCGCTTTCTTTTGAGGAAAGTCTCCTTGCATCATTTGCCCTGTGTCAATGCTGAATACAGCAACATCCCCACCATAAAATGCGTGAAAATGAGGAGGGTTGTGTTCTTTAATAAACATCTGTATGACAATCCCTTGGAATCTACTAATCTCAGGCACTAAATCCTCTTCTATTATAACAATCAGATAATAACAATTCTATTTGGATTAATTAGGAAGCTAAATTTTCTGATATTGCCTCAAGAATCCACTGATTACGACTAACGTTACCTACTCGTTGACTTCTACTTTCATCCACCTTTTCCACTATTTTTTGAGGTATTCTTAATGTAAACCTAACTTCTTCGTCATCTTGAAGTGTTTTCTTGGAATCCTCTGTTGTGCGGCCGCCTCGATTAATAATATCATCAATGTTAGGAAGTTGTTGCTTTGTCGGCTTGTCGGCTTTTCTTTTCACTGTCATATTGATGTCACTTTGGTGTTGTTTTAATGTCTATTTAATTGCTGAATACAGCAACGGATAACTGTCTAATTTCTGTAATAGCTTTTTTATCTTGTGTTTTCAGCTCAATAATCCCAAGCCCTTCTGCGGCTGCGTTAGCAAAAGCTTTACGTTGCCCGATAGATGTCGGCAAGTATTCTATCCCCTCGGATTCCTTCAATATTTCCGCAGCATCTTGATTGTCCACACCCTGAGAATCGGCACGATTAATGATTGCATAGGCGCGAAGCTTAGGGTTGACTGATCTGATTTCTTCAACTAAGCTAACAACTTTTCCGGCTGTCCATACATCAAGGCTTCTGGGTTGAAAGGGAGCAAGGAACACGTCTGCTACAGTTAAAGCGCTTCTTTGACTCGTTGTATCGCGCCCCCCTGTGTCAACGATGATGTCATCATAGTCGTTAACCATCTTTAAGAGTTGCGCGCGGACGCCGGCGCCGTTTAAAGAAATGGTCGTCCAAGGCGTTGTTATTCCTAGGCTTTCCCGATGCTCTGCCCAGTCAGATGCGCTACGCTGTTCGTCGGCATCCACCAACAACACCCGGCGACCTTCCAGGGCTCGTATAACGGTTAAGTTGGTGGCAAGCGTCGACTTTCCACTTCCTCCTTTAATCCCTCCTACAATAACAATCATAGCGTCCTCCTTAAAGACCTGTGTTAGGTTGGCATCACATAGACACCACTACGACACCGAAGTTTTAACTCAATCACCACATTTCACACAATAAAACATATCAACATTAACGCTTGTCAACCTTTGTTGTGTTTGATAACATCCACTTATCGAACACAAAACATATATGGAAAAGTCATGTCACAAGAGATCGTTTTAGGGGACGGAGATTATCTGGAGACTTACGAGCTGCAAATCGAGTGCAGTCAGCTTCGAAGGCAAAACAATGAACTGGCCGCACGATGTGCCGTAATGGACGGAAGAAAAGAGTGCTACGATAGGTTATCGCAAAGCTTATCTAGAATAGTAGGAAGAGAGATTGTTATTCAAAGCTCAGGTGATTTATCCAAACTTAAATCTTTAGGCGTTACTTGGAGGCAATTTCTTCCGGCCATGGATGATGTTTTCGGGACGCCAGGCGCTCTAATACAACCATCACACTCATGCTTGAGGTATTCTTTCCTATGCCAAACACCGGAATTGGAAGATTATGTGCCAGACCAAAGCGATTTTATCGGGAAAATCTTAACCGGCGCACAGATCAGAAGCCGCGAGATTCTACGCGAGCAGTCTTCAGAGAATACGGAAAAGGCGTTTAAAGGCGATCTGGTATACTGGATGGCTTGGCTGTCGGCAATGAGGTACACCTTTGAAGACGAGCCAATAGGGGCGGAATTGGTTAAAGCGTTCATCATTCAACATATAGAGGGTGTACCCTTGGAAATAGACGAAAGGCTTGTTGAACAAGGATACAAGCAGTCTATAGGCGTTCACAAGATGACAACCGTAAAGCGTCGAGTTGCGTCTCTTTCTGTTCAATTGCAAATGCAAAAGCTACCGAATCCATGCCAAGACCCTGAAGTTAGGAAATTGATTGAAAAGCTCACTAAGAAATACGGGGAAAACAAAAACAAAAGCCGGGCAATAACCCTGGACATCCTTAACGACATGCTTGCAACGTGTGAGGATACTCTTATTGGAGCTAGAGACAGAGCGCTCTTGCTGTTCGCTTGGGCCTCAGGCGGCCGACGACGCTCTGAAGTGGCCGATGCTGATTTAAAAGACCTTGAGATGAAAGGGGATGGAAACTATCTATACCACATGCCAAAAAGTAAAACAGATCAAGAAGGTAGGGGGAAAACCGTTCCTGTTAACGGAATAGCTGCGGGTACATTGAGACGGTGGATAGAGATTTCAGGTGTAACTTTGGGCAAGATTTTTAGGTCTGTATCTAAAAGTGGAAATAAAGTCGGAGACAAAATTACAGACGTAGACATCAACCGTATAGTTAAACGTCGGTGTGAGAAAGCCGGATATGACCCAAAGCTTTACACAGCTCATTCACTGCGTTCGGGATTTATTACAGAGGCCGGACAGCGTGGATGCCCACTTGGCGATGCAATGGAACTTTCCGGACACCGCAGCGTAAATACAGCAATGGGGTATTATCAAGTTGGGAACCTAAAAAACAATAAAGCAGCAAATTTAGTGTGATTATGACACCAAAAAGACACCTTTATGGGATCTCATTAATATCGTTTTGGTGAACTAGTTTTAGTTTGTTAAATAAATCCATTCTCACTTTGTTGAGCGCGAATTTCTTATGATTAAAAATGTTGACATTCGTATTGATTTTTGGTGAAATGGGTTCAAATGAAAAAGGGCCCCTAAATAGGAGCCCGAGAAATATTGATAGCGTTGGTTGGCGCCAACGCGAAATATACAGTTTTAGTCATCTGTAACTTCAATATAGAAAAACGAACACAATTTTACCATAATTTTGTGTTCGAAAATCGAAAATCTTGGGTTTTTTTTCTATTAGGGCCTCATAAAACGATGAGGTCATACATGATAAATTTTGAAAACATCACAGCTAATCTGCCGGAATTCCTGCGCCCTAGCGACCTTGTCATTTGCGGATTATACAAAAGCCGCTCCGACGTTTGTTGGGCGATGAAACGAGGTCAGGCGCCACCATCAATCAAGATAACCGCACACAAAATCATCTTTCCGAAAGCCAGCTTATGCGAATGGCTCAAAGAGAAAGCAGATCTTGTGGAGGTATCCACTCATGCTAACTCTTAAAAATTGTTATGTTAAATTCAACCGAATCCGAAGTGTTCCTTTAAGTTATAGAATAAATCCGATAAAGCGATTTATCCATATACCTGGAATGAGTTGTAGACCATATGAAAAACCTACACAGAATTCGATAACATATTTCTCTCTTCTCGAAGCTGTAGAAGCTCGACGTGTGATTGAAGAAAGCTTTTCATTTGCTCTGTCTATGTGGCGAGAAAGCATAGAGAATAAAAATGAAAATAGAAAGCTGTATTGGTTGAAAATAGTCTCTCACCTATTTGATGAGAGGCATAAAATAAATAAAGTAATTGATGACCTCAACATATAGGGAAGGCAAAAATGCCAGCACCTTGTTTAAAGAATCTATTTCCGGAACCGGAAGAGTATCAGCCGTCGAAAGCGATTAAGTACACGGACGAGGATTATGAGCAGAAAAAAAAGGAAGTCCAAAGAATGGGATTATCTCCAATTGACTATCAATATGCCATGCAGGCGATAGCTGAGGAAATGGATTTGTAAATGAAGAAACTAGCAATAGTTACATCCAAGTTTTTAATAACTTGAAGCAAGTCGTCAGCGGGACGCAAACCACGCTGACGAACTAATAATCTAATCAAGAGAGTAAATAATCAAGGCAATTAGCTGTTGCCTTTATTCAATTTGAAGGGTCTTACACGCATGACTATAACATTAGACACCCACGACACGCAAGAAGAAACACGCAATGACTCTATCCAACATTTAACTCAAAATGATCAAATAAAGTCGGTAGAAACACCGCGGGAAAGATATGATGAGCATGACAAGATGATGCAGCCTGAATTAATCAAAACAAAAAAATCATCCGAAAATACTCTGCCTATTATTCACATTCAGCCCGGTGACATGAGTCACATGACCGATAGGGCAGAAGAAGAAATGATCTCAAAAAAAGTTGGAGTTTATCAAAGAGCCGGAAGACTTGTAAGAGTAGTGACAGAATCAACAAAACCAAATCCAATCAAAACAGATAAGAAAAGGAATAAGGTAGTTAAAAGAGCCGAGGACGCCTTAATNNCTTCATGGGTGCGCTTCGACGAAAGAACTCAACAATTAAAACAGAAAGATTGTCCAGAAAAAATAGCTAAAACGCTAATTGCAAGAAGATATTGGAAGCTTCCTGTGTTAACTGGTATCATTCAAGCACCAACCTTACGTCTAGATGGTTCTATTCTAGAAACGCCCGGATATGACGAGGAAACAGGACTTTTCTTTAATCCCGGACAAACAAACTTTCCTCCAATTCCAATAAACCCCACCAAAAAAGATGCGGAATCATCCTTAAACGTTCTTTTAGATATTATCGGTGAATTTCCGTTTGAGAATGAAGAAAGTAAATCCGTTGCACTATCCGCTATTTTGACAGCTCTTATAAGAAGATCAATCAGAACAGCACCCCTCCACGGATTTACAGCACCAAAAATGGGATCCGGGAAAAGTCTTCTTGCAGACATAGCTAGTTTAATAGCAACAGGCAAAGTAAATAGCGCTATCCCGCACGCGGAAAACGAGGCTGAAGAAAAAAAACGTCTCTTAGCAGTCTTATCAGAAGGTGATCCGGTTGTTTGCTTTGACAATATTGAAAAACCATTCGGAAGCGCCGCTCTTTGTTCTGTTCTTACACAAACAGAATACAAAGACAGAGTACTCGGTAGCACACGTAACCTTACAGTCCTCACCAATGCAACCTTTTTGGCAACAGGAAACAACTTAACCTTTGTCGGCGATATATCAACAAGGGCTATTCTGTGCCGGCTAGACCCTAATTGTGAAAGGCCGGAAGAGCGCACGTTCGAAAAAAATCTCTATCACCACATACCTGAAAATAGAGGTGAAATTGTTGTAGCAGCTTTGACAATTATTAGAGCGTATTATGTTGCCGGCAAACCCAAACAAAAAATCCTACCCTTTGGTCGTTTTGAAGACTGGAGTGACGTTGTCCGCTCCGCTCTTATTTGGCTAGACCTAGAAGACCCTTGTACAAGCAGAAAGGAAATTGAAAACGCCGACCCTGTACGAGTTTCTCTTGGACACCTCTTATCATCTTGGCACAAAGGCTTAGGTGACAATGGCAATACAGTAAAAAACATACTTAGGATTGTAGAAGATCAAAAGTTAGATGAACTGAAAGAAGCGTTAATGGAGATTGCACCGGACAGTAAAGGGGGGATCAATTCAAGATCCTTAGGGAAAAAATTAGCTTCCTTTAAGGGGCGAATTGAAAACGGATATCGTCTTGAAGCCGTAGGAACCTATCAAAACGCTGACACCTGGAGAGTCAAAAAAATGGAGGAGAAAAAGGGGTAAATGGGTCAATCTTGTTAGTTTCGTTAGTTTCGTTAGTTTCGTTCTCACCCTATCAAGAGTTTGGCAGTGCTAAAAAACATATATAGGCAAAATCAAACTAACCAAACTAACCAAACTAACGAGATTTTCTGAAAAGAGAGAGTTGTGATTTAGCGGAAGTGGAAAATTTAGGTGAAAAATGGACATAAAAGACTTGGTGGAAGAGGCCGGCTACACAACAAAACGCAAAGCTTCGTGTCACGGTGGCGAATACAGCTCACCTTGTCCGTTTTGCAAAGAAGGAGATGATCGTTTTATTATTCAACCAAACAAACGAGATTATAACGGCGGTCGCTATTCGTGCCGCGTATGCGGGAAGTACGGTGATGCAATAACATTTCTTCGTGAATTGCATGGTTTAAGTTATTTGGATGCTTGTGCTCGTTTAAAGGTGACGCCGAATATTCAAGAATCCACAGCAGCAATAAAGAAACCTTATAAACCTTTAGTCGCCAAAGAACCGTCACTCGCTTGGACTGAAAAGGCAACAGCTTTTGTTGAGTGGTGTCATATGAAGTTGATGAACAACCGCGACGCCTTGAGTGATATTCAAAAGAGAGGGTTTTCACTCGATTCCATTGTGCAGTATAGGATCGGATTTAATCCCGGCGATATTCNNTGATAGGCAGGATTGGGGGTTAGAGAAAGAAATAAAAGAAGATGGAACGCTGCGAATACTTTGGCTTCCTGTAGGCATTACGATTCCGACATTTTCACTTGATGGACGAGTTGTTAAAGTGAAAATACGGCGAACAAGATGGAAGGAAGGCGATAAGCTTCCTAAATACGTCGAAGTATCCGGATCAAAGTCTTGCCCTTCAGTTTTTGGAGACATCCGCTTGTCTGTGGGGCTGGTGTTAGAGTCAGAGCTTGATGCCTTACTTGTGCAGCAATTCGCTAGCGATCTCCTTTACTGTGTCGCCCTTGGTGGAAGCACGAAGTCGTTGGATGTGGAGACGGATAAATTGTTAAGGCGTACTAAAAACATCTTATTTCTGCCCGACTTTGATAAAGCCGGGGCGGTAGCGTGGGGTAAGTGGCAAAAGAAGTTTCATGGAATACAACGGATCTTAACGCCACATGAGAAGTCGGCTGGTGACTATCATCTAGCTGGTGGAGACATCCGGGAATGGTTGATCGGGTGTATACGTAAGTGTGTGTATTAGATTGAACACCCTCTAACTATAAGAAAAGCCTTAATTCGCACAGAAACACCACTAGAAGCTAACGAAGGGGTGTGTTGGTGTGATTACATGGGTGAGTGGGCGTTTTGCGATTGCAGGCCATTTATAGAGGTCTTTATTTGGAATAACCCGCTATAATTCAAGGTAGGAGCATTGCAGCCAATCAAATCGCTAAAATACAATTATGTAAGGACATTAGATAATTTATGACAGAACGTGACGCGCGAGAGCTAACACCGAAGCAAAGAGCTGCGTTGCCCTTTTTCGTGGGAAGCAAGACTATTGAAGAAGCGTGTAAAGAGGCTGGGGTTAGCAGGAACACATATTACGAGTGGTTAAAGGAAGCAGGGTTTAAAGACGAACTCAACCGCGTGCGCGAGGAGATTGTCTTTGAAGCAGTAGGTTTGCTTAAAGTAGGCGCTGCGAAGGCGGTATCGACTTTATGCAGTCTTTTAGATCGCACAGAACACCCCTCTGTACAGCGCGCAGCAGCTAATGATGTACTCAGTCATGTTGTGAGGTTTAAAGAGCTTCAAGAGCTCGAGAAGAGGCTTGACGAGGTGGAGAGATTAATTAATAAACAAGAGGAGGGATCATGAGTGTAACTACACGTTTAAAGAAGATTGAAAAGCAAGTTGCCGGAAGCGGGGAATGCGCGTTAGCAGAGGCAGGATTGATGGTTTGGTTGTCTGAAAATCCTTATATTGATAGCCAAGGAGAGGCTTTTTATGAGTGGTGTGAGAGGATGCCTAAACGCTTTATCAAATCATTTGCTGAATATGTAAGGAGACACATACCTATGGGGACTTTGAACGTTGGAAAGGATTGGGTTGATGCGTAGTTATTTATGAACGCGATAGGACTCCTAACCTCCCCTAAAAAAGGAAAGCAAATCTTTTAACGAGGTCGATCCTTAATTGACCGTTACCTTGTTATTATAAAAAGATAAAGCGAGAGAGAAATAAAAGACGATTTTCTGTTTTTAAAACTGTTTTTAAAAAAAATATTTTTTATCCAATTAAAACGCATCAATTGTTTGTGTAAAACATTTATAAGACGTATTCTGTTTGAGTTGCGAGTTGTAATAATTTGAA
>PLSG01000113.1 GCA_003164155.1 Parachlamydiaceae bacterium
GGCGATATGCATATGCGCTAGCTCCATGAAATCAGCTGAAACAAAAGGGGGCTGATAAACTGCCATCTCATAAAGTGTCACCCCCAACGAGTAGATATCAGTGCGGTAGTCGACATCCCTGTTCATGCGTCCGGTCTGCTCAGGTGAAATGTAAGTGAGTGTACCTTCAAACATGCTTGGAGAAACAACCTGCTGGTGCTCTCTGGGGAGCAAGGTGGCAATCCCCAAATCGATGATTTTAAGCTGCCGTGTGTGATGATCGATGAGAATATACGTCGGCTGGAGATCTTTGTGAATGACGTGTTGATGATGGATCTCACTCACCCCTTGCGCCAAAGCTATGCCCAGAGCTAACAGCTGCGGCAAATCGATGCCCTTTTCCACAATGAGATCGGAAAGGGGCGATCCATTAAAATCTTCGCACACCAGCATAAGGCCTTCGCCCAAAACCTCTAAATCCAAAACTTTGAGTAAAAAAGGCGATTCCAATTTTTGCAAGATCTGGTATTCATGCCGCATCCGGGCCAAAGCGGTCGGGGAGGTGTGATGCAAGATTTTCAAAAGGACAGGGGTCTTGTCGCATGTGCGCAATCCGCGCCATATACACGTCTGCAAAGTAGTTTGCAGACGTTCACCTATGCTGTATTTCCCCTCATGCAGAATGATTTGGAGAACGCGCGTAGTATCTATGTGCATATCGACTTGGGCCGCCCTTAGGCATTCTCTGTTCTCGGTTGAGAAAAGCGAAAAAAGCCCTCTATTTTTTTCTCTAAATGATCGAAGTCAATCGGTTTAGTAATGAAGTCATCGGCACCATAAGAAAGTGCTTTTTGAAGGTTATATTCGTCATCATAAGCGGTTACAATAAATACTGGAATATTGGGATATAGTCTTTTTACGTGTTTCAAGAGTTCAAGCCCATTCATACCTTCCATCTCAATATCTGATAAAACCAAGATGACGGGATGGGCTTCACTATCAGCCAGATATTCCAAAGCAGCTTCAGAAGACTGCACATAATGAAAACGGTATAATTTATCTTTAATCTCATTTTTAAAGCGTTGTTGAAACAAAGACGCTATGGCTTTTTCATCATCTACCACTAAAATATCCATGAACCCCTCCTAAGACATTTCACTCTTTAATCCCTGATCTCTCATTTTGATTTTAACGCCTTCACGATTTGAACGGAAAGGAATTTTACCTCGCGTTTGTTTTTTCGGACGATCCACCTCGACCTCATAATTTTTGAATAAAAAATTCTTCCGTCTACTGCTAGCCACGCATCACAGTAGGTAACGTCACCACAAACTCGGTGTATTCCTGAGCTTTGGTAGTAAATGTCAACGTCCCCTGATGTTGGGTGATAATGCTGTGGCTTAAAGACAGACCTAAACCCGTTCCTTGGCCGGGGGGCTTGGTGGTAAAAAAAGGGGTGAACACCTTCTCGGATACCTGCTGAGAAATGCCTTCACCATTGTCTTTCACACGCACCTCTAGCTGTTGGCCTATGTTTTTTGTTTTTATTGATACCACAGGCTTATAACAACTTCCTAAAAGCATTTTTTTCTGCATAACCGTCTGATTAGCATTGCTGAGTAAGCTGCACATCACATTGTTCAGATCTGCGGCGGGGATAGCAAGCGGTTCTAGCGATAAATCAAAATCTTTTTCCACTTNNTTTCTGTCTGCATTCTGCCAAAAGATGCAGCGATGGCTTCCTCGATCACCCCATGGATATTCGCGCGAGCTTTTTGGTCCAGATCTCCATCCGGCCGTTCCACAGCATGCGCTAACATTTTTCTTACAATTTCTTCAGCTCTCAGACTCTGAGCTCTAACGGCGGCAAAATTTATTTTCAAAAATTCCATTATGGCCCACGCTTCCGCTTGCTCTTCTGCGGCATATGCCCCCATATTCTCGACCACATATTTATCGATATCGCGCATGATTTCAGGGAAAATTAAACTGTGCTGTAAAACCAGCTCAAGTGGCTTTTGGATTTCCAGGGCAATACCTGCGGTCAATGCCCCCAGTGAGGCCATTTTTTCCTGTTGAATCAATGTACTCTGCGTTTTTTGCAGTTCTTTTGTGCGTTCGGCCACTCTAACTTCCAATCTAGCATAAAACTGCGCATTTTCAATAGAAATCGCCATCTGAGATGAAATAAGGGTAATAATGTGCACATGTGCTGGTGTAAATTGTTCATTTAAAACACTCTTTTCTAAATAAAGCATTCCCACCAGTCTTGCTTGCTGCATGAGGGGCACACACAAAATAGCTTGTGCGCCTGAAAAACGTATATAGGAATCTTGACAAAAATCGGGATCTTGAACTATCTCATTAAGCCAAAATTTTGCTTTCTCTCTTTCCACGCGCTGCACGACGGCCACACACAGTGATCTCCCTTTGCTTTCCAATAACACCTTTTCTTGGTTCTGGGGCTGATCTTCGCCGGCCCTCAGCTCTGCCTGCACAAACAGCTGTCCTTCCTCAGCCAAAATCAACACACCTTTTTCTGCTTCGGTCGCAGCAAGGGCGATGTTTAAAATCTTCACGACGAGCTTTTCCATGACTATTTCACCCGAAATACTTTGACCAGCTTCTACCGCCCAATGCAGCACATCGGCGATGGG
>PLSG01000013.1 GCA_003164155.1 Parachlamydiaceae bacterium
CTTTTGAACTAGATGAGCCATCCATTTAATAATATAATTATAATATTCGGTGTTCCCGTTACAAATTACACTTTTAATATGCGTTTTAAAAAGCTGGCAGTTTCCCTCTTTCGGTGTAATTGCAAAACCCTTCCAGATATTATACAGTCCTTTTTTGTGCTCTGAGGTTGTCGGATCAAATTGTATACCGTGAAACTCCCTTCTTTTGGGGTGAGATAGCCATATTTTAGCTTTGCTTCTCAGTTTCTTATCTGAGCACTTTACCATCTGATTTTCATAGCAATTAATGAAGGATTGTTTGCTTTCTAGTGTAAAATCTATCCCGTCAAATAGGGCGTGAGGTTTTTCAGTGAGAATATAAAATTGATCCGTGTGTATGGCGGCGTGTTTTTTATTTAACTCTTCAACAGCTGTATCTTCTGGTGTCTTTTCTATCAGGTTGTCAAAAGCCTCTTCTCGTTCTTTTGGCGTCGTTCTGAGATGATCTTTTAGAGGTTTTATATCGTTTAAATCTTTATCTATTAGATCTTTTATGGTATTACTCATGTTAGTGGATAAATCCCTTTATAGAGTGATTTTCTGTTGAAGCCATCCGAGATTCGAGCCTCAGTTGATGGCTTTTTTTGTTTTTATTACCCTTCATTGCCCAGCCATCCTTTGAGAACCCTTAAAATCGACCCAAATATTATTCTTTTTGTAGATTTCAAACCGCTTTTTGAAACTTGATCCACTAAAGCCGCAATCGTCTCTTAAATCGTACACAATAGCCTGCTCTTTTCCTGGAAATGGTCGCACAACCCTCCCCACTGCTTGCATCAGCTTAATTTCACTGCTGATTGGCGCTCCCATAATTAAAGTTCCCCATATGCTCACATCAACACCCTCCCCTAAAATACCTGTCGTTCCAATGGTTAATCGCGATGATTTGATCTTATCCATTAAACCGTCCCGATCTACACCGCCATGAGCCAAAACGTGAGAAATTCCGACCTTTTCAAGCATGGCTGATAATTGTTCGGCATGTGTCACCCGATCAACCAGGACAAGAGCTGCCCCGTCTGCTTTTGTTGCAAGATCCAGAATGATTTTGTTTCTGCCGAGATTGTGCGAGATTGATTCGAGGTACTCGTGCCAAGAGTTGACCAGGCCCGGGTTATGTCCTGTTTCAATTGGAATTACCGTTGCTGGTACTGTTGCTCCGACGTTTTCTACCTCTTGTTTTTCGATTGTAGCAATAGCCGGACCGACCGCTCGATAGATAACTTGTTCCAATCCATCCCTTCGATTTGGTGTAGCGCTCAAGCCATATCGATATTTCGCATTTAAAAGGCCGATAACGCTAAAGAATGTCGAACTAGGTATATGATGTCCTTCATCAGCGATAATAGTTCCAAAGGAATTAGAGAGACCTTTTGTTTCATCTTCCCTTGATGCCAATGTTTGAACCATCGCAATCGTAATCTCATCACCTAAATTCCACTCATCACCGGCAATAAATCCCGCCGTTATCCCTAAACGCTCCTCGATGACAGTTGCCCATTGTCTAGCAAGCTCTGCTCGATGAACAATGATTAAGGCTTTCTGCCCCTTTTGCCGGATTATCTCAAGTCCAATAAAACTTTTTCCTGAACCGGTAGGGCTAACTATCACTCCCTGGTCGAACATTCCGGCCGCGTCTACTGCCCTTTCTTGGTAGTTGCGCAATTCGATTCCTTTCAAGCGATCCGGATAGGAGCACTGTGCGGAGGCCCGCTCGTCGATTATAGAGGGTGTGATATCAGCCACCTGGAATGCCCCTAAAAGGTCGCGCATGTACCCACGCGGTAGGATGAGATACCCCTCTTTGTGTCTGTAGGTGGTGATCGTCTCTTCGATATCCCGATTCGATCGCCTGTTTTGCTCATTGGCAATAAAAACAGGATTGCTGAAGGTATTTTCCTCAATACATTTATCGATTATCTCGGCCGTGACAGTTTCGATTTCGAGGACAATATTTGAGTTAAGCTTTAGCACTTGGTGCCACCTGTTTCATGTGAACTATAGGAAGCAGTTTTGTGAAGAAAATCAATAATATCTTTTTTTGCGAAAATGACCTTTCCACCTAATTTAATTGATGGAATTTGAGCGGATTTTAATAGGTTTTTTCCGCCAGATATTGAGCTGCATAGGCCAGCTTTCGTGAGTTCTGTCAAAGACAAAATTTCTGAATCACTCACGTTATTAAGTTTTTCTTCAAGAATTGAAGCAATAGACATTTTAACCTCCAGTGGGTATATTTTGTGTTTTCTGGAGGCAAATGCGCCTGGTTAAAGACTCTCAAACTAGCAAATTCGTAGGCGTGAGCAACAAACTCCTGTTGAAAGTCATAATCACATATGATATGTGAGGAATATAAATTAAATTTTACTTCGTGTGGTTATCCACGCAACTATAGGTCATAAGAGCGCCAACTCTTATGGCTTTTTTTTTGCATACCACTAGTATTTATATTCATCTGTAGGCTGCATTTACCTCACCTTCTTCTATATTTAAATAGTGTCGAATAAATTTCTGGAAAGTCAATATGTTTAGGTAAAATTTATTTTCTTCCATAAAATCATCTTTCCAAATCTACTTAAATACATTTGCAATCCATTCCCTAACCTCTTTTTCTGAAGTCAGCGTTTCAAGTTGCAATGAGTCTTCTAACTCCAAAAAGTTATCTATTAAAGAGCGAAGTATCGTGTTAGCGGTAATCCTCTCTTTTTCCTCGATTCCTCTTAACTGATTAGATCGAAATTTCATTAGTTTCTTAGCAACACGGTCTAATCCTTCTTTTTGCTCTGTGCTGAGTAAAACTGTAACTTTATCTAGTTGTTGCCATTTTGGAAGTGTTCGAGGATCTTTTTCAAAGGTCGGATCAATATTGTCGCGTTGAGTTGGAATATCGCATATGATCGCCGCCGGAGGTGTTGGTATTGTTGGCGGTTGCTCTTTGACCATTGCAGCCTTCTTTATCCCTCCAAAAAGAGTGTCTTTTGTCTTATCGGTGTCTAAAGCCATTAACTCCCCACGCGAGTTAAGAGTTCTTTTGTGGCGCACATGTAGTCTGTGAATCCCTTCCCGCTTGGCTTTTCCATGTCAAAAATTGTCATGCGCTTTTGAGGACAGGCTTTCAACTTTGTGTTGATGCGAATAAGTGACTTAAAGACCTCATCGGGGAATGTTTCTCTTAAAATCTTTTCGACATCGGAGCTGATCCCTTCTCTTTTGTCGGACATCGTGATTAAAAACCCGGCATTTCTAATTTCCGGATTGATCGGTTTAATCTCTTCAATGATCTTAAGAAGGTGTTTGATGCCGACAAGAGGAAGGTATTCAGCGCTGACAGGGCAAATATAAGCATGACTTGCAACCAAGCTGTTGACCGTTTTTAGGCTCACGTGAGGGCTATTGTCGATTACGATAAAGTCGTATTTATCGAGAAACTTGTCGGATAGAACCTGCTTCAATTTATGCTCTCGACCGATTGTTGATTGAAGTTGAAGGTCTAAATTGACCATCGACTCACCGGCCGGAGCGATATCAAAGTTTTTAAGGTGTGTTGACCTTATTATAGACTTCAAAGAGGCTTTTCCGAGGATAACTTCAGTGATATTTGCGGCGTCTTCTTCAAGGTCACCTATGAGGGAATGAGTAAAGTTTGCTTGTGGATCTAGGTCGACGCCAAGAACGCTTTTGCCAAGGAGTGAAAGCCCGGCGCATAGATTGACGCAACTTGTTGTTTTAGCCACACCGCCCTTGCTATTAACTATTGAGAGTATCTTTGGGGCCATGTTTTACCTTTTCGCTAACTTTGATTTAGAATCTTCCTGTACCTTTTCGGATATCCAATTCATTAAGGTTTCTTTGTGGAATCTCAAAACCTTACCAATGCGAAACGATGGGATGCTCCCATTTTTAACGTGGCGATATAGCGTTGCCCTTCCAACCTTCAAAAAGTCGCAAGCTTCATCTGCGTTCAATATTTCCCCGGCCATCTTATTAAGCTCTCCTAAAATATTTTGTCATTTGATCCTTTTTATCATTCATTTTTCAAATTCAAGTCAATCTATTTTTGTCTCACATGTTATCACGCGTCGTTTTTCTTGATCTTTGAAGATTGGAAGATACGAATATAAGAAGTTGAGAAGTTGGTGAGTTTTGAAGTTCGGGAGATCCTAAATTGCGGACTTGTGAAGTTATGATGTTGAGGAGTTCTTAAGTTGGTGATTTCGGAAGTTAAGGACTTGCTAACTTCGGTAATTAAGAACTTAAGGAGTTTTAAAGTTACAAAGTTCGGGAGGTTGTAAGTTCAAAAGGTCTTTATAAAGTGAATTCATTAATTATGGAGTTTGGAAGTTAAGGACTCAGCAACTTCTGTAGTTAAGTAGTTTGGAATTGCTTGACTTAAGGAGTTCTGATATTCTAGGTTACGATAAGTGCAGTTATCGAAACATAGACCTTGTTGAAAGGTTTTAAGGTAAAGGAAATATTATGAGTATTGATGATCTCGAATCAAAAATTGAAGCAAAGCGAATTGAACTAAAGAGCGCCGATGAAGCCGTAAAGAAATATCGAGCTTTAACTCCATTAAGTCCGACGACCCAAACACCAGGTCACAACTTTATAGAAATGAAAACAGCTTATGACAATTACAATCGGATAAACGACGAGTATAAATCATTGGTCCGCCAAAGATCAGATTTAGGACATTAAAATGAATGAAATCATCCTTATTGAATCAAACAACTCACCCGATCGGTTAGCTAAATTAGAGCGTTTAGCTCAAACAGCCGAACAGGTATCAGCAAATCGGAGATCGATCAACACACTCCGAGGATATCAAGCCGACTGGGAGGATTTTTGTTCCTGGTGCGACGAACACGGGTTTCAATCTTTACCTACGGCTCCTCACACAGTAAAAGCCTATTTAGCTGATAGAGCCATCAATCCTTGGGTTGGAGTTTCTGGAAGACTAAGAAAGCCGACTAAAAAAGGGCCTTTAAAACTTCCGACACTTCTCCACCGTCTATGGGGGATTAAACATGCTCACAAAGAATTTGGCTTTGAATTTAACGCCCAACACAGAGAAATAGAGGCCGTCTTGGATAGTCTTAAAAACATGAATGTTGCTAAAGAGGTCAGGAAGGATCCGCTTTTATTAGATGATATCAGGGGGATGACTAGCAATCTTCCCGATTCAGCAACAGGAATCCGAGATAAGGCAATCTTATTAGTCGGGTTTGTCGGGGCTTTGAGACGGTCTGAAATTGCCTCTCTTACTGACAAAGATCTAAAGCTTGTCGAGGAGGGCGTCGAGCTCAATCTAAGCCAATCAAAAACAGGTGCAAGAGACCTTGTTATCCCCTATGGATCAAACCCTTTAAGTTGTCCAGTCAGGGCACTAAAGAAGTGGCTAGAAACTGCTAAAATCTCTTTAAACACTGACGAAAAAAAGAGGATCCCGATTTTCCGTTCGATCAATCGACATGGTCAAATTAGCAACAACCAGATAACAGGCGCCGCAATCGCTCTCATTGTGAAGAGAAACCCATACCTAAAATTATTGGAAGATCAGGCAAAAGAGAAGGGGGAATCTGTCCCAAACTACGGCGGACACAGTTTAAGAGCTGGATTTGTCACCGAGGCCGTCCTCCAAGAAGTCCCCGAACACCTGATAACAGCTCAAACAGGGCACAAGAAGAGAGAGACCCTGGAAAAATATATTCGTGTGTCTAACAAATGGAAACACAACGCAGCAATTAAATTAGGACTGTGAAATAATTACAATGCTGTTTTAATAGTAACTTAAATCACTCACGAGGATAAATGCCAGAAATAAGTCGGTTTTTTGGAATAATTATAAAAATGTTTTTTCGAGATCATAATCCGCCGCATTTTCATGCTGAATACCAAAGTTACAAGGCTATATTCAGCATTGAAACAGGGCAGATGATCCAGGGTGACATACCGCAAAAGAAATCTGCTTTAATTACAGCATGGACGATCATCCATAATAAAGAATTGATGAAAAATTGGAACGCTCTAGTTGAGGGCTGCCCTGCTACTACAATCGACCCTTTAAAATAAGAGGCTCTATGTTACACACAGTCAAAAAAGCGAAGTATCTAGATGGTTACAGAGTGCAATTGTCCTTCGATGATAAGAAAGTAAAAATTGTCGATCTTCAAGACATGCTTAAAGACGCTAAAAATATGTTTTTGGCACTAAAAGAGATCAACTTTTTCAAAAAGGTGAAGTCTGATGGAACAACGTTAGTATGGCCTAACGGTGTAGATCTTTGCCCAGATGTCCTATACGAAATGGGAAAGACCGTGACTGTTCGTAAAAAGACGTCGAAACCACCATCTTCTTCAGATAAACCACAAACAAGAATTGCCGCCAAGTCTAAGCGCTGAGAAATTCGATGACCCAAGAAATTTAATCAGTCACAAAGAGAGAATGAGGGGTCATATGGGAAAACGGAAAAAATCCCACGTTAAGAAAAAAATAGTCTTCGGTCATCTCAAAAAACCGAAGAACGTCAGTTTTTATCTGAAATAGTTATGATCCTTAACGGAGTTTTCTGTTCCACTTATCCATAAACCACTAAAGAAAAAAGATCTAAATGGTTAATCAGCATCCCCCCCATTACCACCGTTACCGCCGTTTCCATAAACACTCACACCCCCATTACCACCATGACCACCACCTTGCCCATTTTTACCTATTTTTCCATCTTCTCCATCTTCTCCATCGTCAAGATATCCAGGAGAGCCATGTTTTCCATCGTTTGCTCTAGATGGTTCAACACAACCTGAAGATCTCCTGCCGTATGCTTCTACTGAAGCAGATGTAGCAAGTACACAACCAATTAAAATATATAAAATTTTAGGGGTTTTCATTTATTAAAGTTCCTTTCGTTATCTTTTTTTACCGTCTTGTCCATTACTTCCATTTCCCTCTGACCCTCTACCTCCATAACCACCTCTACCACCCCCTTCTGATCCATCTCCACCATTTCCACCGTTTCCACCTCTCCCATTTTGACTATCGCCTCCATTACCGCCGTTACCGCCGTAACCAGAGTTACTATTGCCCCCATTACCGCCATGACCGCCGTCGCTATGTTCGCTATTGCCTCCATGGCCGCCATTCCCGCCATCTCTAGCATGTAATGTTGACGCATTCACAACAGTAATAAGGGAAATTAGAATTTTTACAATCAGCTTACTCATCCAGCATCTCCACCGTGCCCACCGTTGCCACCACTAATCCCTCCATGGCCGCCATTTCCGCCTTGGCCTCCATTACCAGAACCACTATTGCCTCCATTACCGCCATGACCTGCGCTACCTGGAGAATGACCTCCATGACCACCGCTTCCTCCACTAGCAGCTTGTAACGATGATGCCACCAACACAGTAAACATAATAAAGTTGAGTAATAAATTTTTCGATTTCATTAAATGCTCCATTTTAAACAAAAGCAAATTAACATTTTTCCCAAAATTGTTATATTGTTTTCTGATTTACTAGAGTTTTTAAGAAAAATTATACATCCCACTCAATAGGCTAACCAAATGTTTAATTTGCGTGATCTCTATTGACCAAAAACTACAAACGCCAGCCTTTTATCAATCGATAAACTTAACCGCTTATGGAGCATTTAAACCGATAAACTTTCGATTTCGTGAAATCGATTGCATTTACACAAAGTTGAAAGGTCGAATGAACCGATACCATAGTTTTTGAATTCAAATTCCATAACCAACGAAATTTAACCAAACCCAAGAGAAACATCTTATACGCAATATGCAAACTACGTTTGCCGCTTCTTTTTTTGGTTAAATTTACACTCAAACCTTGAACAGGATCCACAACATGAAATATGGTAGTAACTTACTATTATATGGAGTGTAACATGGGTAGACCCAAGGTGATAAAAGACGACGTGAGATTGTCAATCGTTCTGTCAAAAGCACAAGCCTACCGAGTGAAATTTATAGCTATTCAAATGAGCAAAAGAGAAGGTCGGATGATATCAGTTTCGGAGGCATTGAGAATGGCGATTGAAACGGTTTATCCTGTTCCTAAGAATCAAGGGGAGTTGTTTTAAAATCACTTTGCGATTACAAATTGCTCGTCTTTGGCTGTGTATACGCAAAAACCATCGTGAAAATGAACAACGTACCTTTTTCCGTTGAACGATTCTATTTTCCAAGAGGTTGACTTGCTCTCTTCATCTGGGAGACCTCTTAAGAATTTTTTTACATCAATAAAAATGACGATTTGTGAGCCGTATGGGTTAACATCGAAATTATCAGAAAGATAAGTTACAACGAAACCATTTACATAATTCCCACGATGAATAATTTCTTCTCTTGAGAGAACCTCTGTATTGTAGGCAGAGATTGGCTTGCCTCCCCACTGTATATTTGCCTTGGAAAGGGCGGGTTCTTCGACCATTATTTCCATCAACGGATCGCATAAGCACGGGCAAGGAGCATCTGCGAAAGCCGCCCCAGTGAATAGAATGGAAGAAAGTATTAAAAAAATATGTCTCATTTATAACTCCAGTAAATTTAGATAAAGTATATTAAACCATCTATAAACGAACAAACGAATGTTTTATTTATAAAAAAATTATCAATCTTATTAGATAATCAAAAAAACGAATACAAAGTGAAAAATAATCGAATAATTACATCCCCATTTTAAGTTGAGAAATAATTTAAACAACTTATTATAAAATGTTTAAGATAAATACGCCTCGTTGCTTACATATTTACATATAAGTATGTTTTCTGATATAATGAGGATATACCTAAAGGAGGGATACCATGAGCGAACATATGGTTAGATTAAGTTTTGATATTCCGGAAGATGCGCACTTCTTACTAAAAACAGAGTGTGTTAAGGCTAGATTGTCTATTAAGGACTTTGCATATGCAATGATCTTAAAAGGGTTGGAAGAACTTAAAGAAGAGAAATTTAAAAAGAGACTCAAGGAATCAATTCAGCAATCAAAAGAAGGGAAGGGAAGGGTAATAAGCTCAGTTGAACTAGAAGAGATGATCGAAGATGCAGAATAGTGCATTTGACTTTAAGTACACGCCAAATGCCGAGGATGATTTAAAAGAATTAATTGCCAATAAAAGTAAAAAAGTCGCTATGAAGGCTGTTGTAAAAAGCTTAAGATTGATGGCAAGTAATCTTAAACATCCTTCATTGAATACTCATAAATACGATGAGATGGAAGGGCCAAATGGTGAGGAGGCTCCATATGAAACATGGTCGCCAAGAGGTTGCACATTTTGGAAAAACGGCCTATGTGAATTGCATTCTTTAGGATTGAAACCCTCGCAAGGTAAACTAGCTCATCATTCTTTAAGTGAAAATGATTGTGATGAAATCGGAGAATTTATGAATGAGTCTTGGGAAAAAGGTAAAGGCGATAAAGTTATAGAAAAATGGAAGGAAATAAATAAAGGAATTGAATAATGATTATTTTATTTTGTATTTGTTGTATATTCGGATTTAAAGTTATAGGCTTGGCAATAGCATGGTCTATTTTAATTGATTAAAAAGGATGGAAATAAATGATATTAATATATGGTACAATTGGTTTTATTTTCGCAGGATTTATATATAGTTTTATTAATCCCGATGATTATCATCCTTTTTAGACTCTAATTTTTTCGCTTCATTATCGAATTGCTCTATCGCTTTGGCTATTTGTGCAGCGTTTCCTTGAGTCGATAGCCTCATAACATTCAGATAATGATTTCTCAACACAGGGCTATGGATCATTCGGTTCATTATCTGGACTGTTTTCCCTGCTGCTAAGGCCCCAGGTATAGCAAGTGTTGCTGTAGGCATAGCAGTCAAAGCGGAAGCTCCTCCAGCATAGAATAGATGTTTGGCTGTTTGACTTTGCAAAGGCTTGGCATATTTCTCGACAACATTGGAAATTAATCTACTTCTTTGAGTGATTCCAAAGGCTTCATTAGCTAGTTGATATTGTTGAAACCATTGAGGATTGACCCTAGATCCATAGTTTTCCATTGAGTCTAACAAAGCTCTATCTACTTCATCAAGATATCTTCTAGCTGCTGCTCTGTCCGCCACTGGGTTTAGTTGAAAAGCGCCCAATTGTCTTCTAGATTCATTGATATCTCTTCTTAATTGCATTGCAGTATGGGCGTCTATTGTACCATTTTGGATTTGGGCTTCTATCCTATTGATTTCATCCATGGCAGGCCCCTTAGATGGAGTCCGACCGGATCTAAACCAAGGAGTTGCTCTTATCCTTTGAAAGGCGGTTTGTGTTGGTTGAGCCGAAAATCTAACGCCTTGAGCAATCATATTTTCAGCATCTCTTAAAGCTTCTCCTGCAATTCCTCTTGCATTCCCAAGATTTGCCATCGATGCTAAAGCCATGAACCCAAGTTTAGAAAGATTTTGAGCAGTTTCTCCCCCCCTGCTCCTGCTTTAGCAATCTTTGGTTCTCTTTTTCTTTCTTCTCAAGAGCCGCTTGTTGCTCGATTCTTAGCCTATCACCAAATAGTTGCCGTCCCAACTCTCCATAAGGGGAAAGAGCTGATTGAATCTTGGTCAACTTTTCGGATGGAGATGCATTGGCATTCGATTCGTCATTGATGACATCTTCCAATGCCTTGTTTGCATAATATGTCGTGAGTCCATTTCCTAGGCCCTTACCTAGAGCTAAACCCAGTTGTTCGGCAATTTTTCCTTGATGATTTTGAGTCGTTATTACCTGAACCATAAAACCTCGCAATTTCCTATATCTAAGTCAATTGTTTGGGATAAAATTCCATAAAAGCAACGAGGATTACATCTACACAAGTTTTCGCCTTCCTGCCTCAATATCAGCTAAGATGTCGCTTCTTTTTCTAACTTTAAGCATGGGTTCTTTTTCTGTTGTTAACCCTGATATCAAAACAGCATTTGGATTGCCGCCATTTCTTAAATATTCGTTCCATATGTCACTTTTGATTTTTTCCCTTTCCGTTTGCGAAAATTTGTCCGGGACATATAAGAGCGCAACCAAGTCACACGGAACAGTTTTTTCTAAACGGTCTAACCTGTCACTTAAATTTTTCATGAATGCCTCCAAACCTACTTACTCAAACGTTCAAGTTTTTCTATACGCTCTTGCAACTCTTGTAATTCCTTAAACCGCCCGACATGATTCAAAATATCATTTGCAGCCGCTCTTTGGACTGCTGGACTATCGTCTCTATCAAGAAGCGCAGCAAGGGTCATAGCTGCCTTCGTTGTGTTAATTTTGAGCTGGCTGATCGCGTCATCTACGATCTGATTACGGGCATTGTCTAGTTCCGATTTAAATAAAGGCCCCTTGAGCCACTTATAATAGGTGTCCTTTGAGATACCAGACTCTTTGCAAGCTGCTTCAACTGAAGAACAAGCGGCAAAAAATGGAATAGCTGCAACTTGTCTAGGAGTTAATTGATTTTCGTCAGATTCAGTCATCTTTTGTCTTCTTTTTGTGCTATGGCATTTACTATATTGACCCCATGTCCCCTTTACTCTTTCAATAAGCTTTAGGAGCCTTTATTTATTTCGTAGCATGTAAGATAAATTTTATTTAAGTCTACTATCCCCGAATAAGTTGTAGGCTTTTTCCTTAAGCGGTGACGGCGTAACCCATTTATAAAATATTATCCTTTTTTAATTTACTTTCGATCCATTCTCTGAGATTCACACCTGCAAGGTGGGCGTCGCCTGGCCCTTTTCCGTCTGGGGTCAAAATCCGCTGAATATTGGAATATTTGTCCTTCCATTTTGACCAGGCAACCGCCCCAGCTTTGTCAAAATCAGGGCAAAAAAGGACAGACTTAGCCTTCCTGAGAAGTTGGTCGGTGTCGAGGTCGATTGGCTTGGTTGCTCCACCCAGAGCAAAACAACAACACAGATCTGAAGCAAATTGCTGTATCAGCATGGCATCAAGCTCCGATTCGAGGACAAGTGCAACTGGAAGACTAGAATCGCCGTAGATCGATGGACGCTTTATACTCCCAGAGACATAGACGTATTTCGGCATCTTGTCCCCCTCCTTCCAATTGGATCGTCTAATCTTGACCATGTTGACGCGGCCGTCGCCGCCAAAAGCCGGTATGACGATACCTATGGGAATCCAGATCTTTTTTGGAAATCCATCCTCTTTAAGCTCCTCTTCTAGTCCCCAATCCTTGCGACCCCTGAATATATCTCTCCCCTTTAAACCCGGATGATACCCGAGCTTAAACTTTGAGATAGTCTCAATGGTGATTCCCCTATCTGCCAGTAGATTCATGGAATTGGAATCCCCTAACAATTTTTCATGACACCAGTTAATAAATACGGTCGCTTTCTCTTTCCATGCGTCCGATGGCTCACTTGCTCGCTGAAGTCGAGTAGCCGCCTTGTGTGAACGGGAAACGATCTCTTTAGGTTGAAGTGATAGCTTATCGCAAGCCTCCTTATACGATAGTCCATGGAGTTCCCGGCAAAAAGTAATTGCATCCCCAGCCTTTCCGCACATTCTGCAATAGTAACGCCCACCCTGTAATCGGCCATCGGTGTTACTTTTCTCCGGCCAAGAAACAAACCGATCCGTCCCATCCTGGCAAAAAGGACATGGTGAGCAAAATTCGCCGCCATTCGTTGAAGCTTTCCGCTTCGGTTGATAACCAGCTTCTTCAAGTAGGTCAATTATATTCATTTTTTAACTCGGTCATGGGTGGTCATGGTGGTTGGTCATAGTTAATATTTCCTTTAACCATTGATTATCAACGTTAGTCACAGTAGTCATAGCGGTCATAGCGGTTTGAATCCAAAGCAAATGCAATAAGCTTTTCCAGCCTCTTGCGTATATCATCTTTTTATAAACTTTTATTTTTCCTATGACTATTATGACCACTATGACCAACCATTAAATATAAGCAACTTACAAAAAACAACGGCCATGACAAAGCTATGACTAAAATCAATCTTTCCGTGACTAAAATCTACTCCCATATCTCCTCTCCAACCTTGTATTCTTTCTGGAATTCAGTTCTTGCCTTGGCGAGTATCGGAAACTCGTAGAAAAATGGTCTCGGTTCCCCTTTTTTTCCAGATGGTCTCACTTTGTCTGTGGACGGGATCAATCGCTTAATCGCTTTTCCGAGAGCCGGGCTGTCTTCTGCTTTCATACCCTGATGTTCAACCCATGATTTATAGTCTGCATAGACAGCTACAATTTGAAGCAAATACGAGTCTTTTAAATTTTCCCATTTATTCGCCTGTTGAGTCATACCCAGATCAAAACCGCCTATCTTCAAGGCTTCGTAAATGTATCGCTCAGTTGACGAGGCGCTTCTCAGTTTAATTTCAAAAGCCTCTAAGTTCTGCGGTAACCTCCAAACGTTGAATGAAGAGATATCGGTCATTAGCAATTCATAGAGGAAAGCTTCTACACCGCCATTACTTAATTCTGCTCGGAGTGGATCAAAATATTTAGGATCATCTTTATGTTTGTTGCTGACTTGTAGTATTAAAAATCTGCGATCGTCTCGGTCTAAGTGTACTGGCCAATCTTCATTGGATGATAAAATAAGGTGTCTAAAGTTTCTTGTTGTGAATGAATCCTTATTTTTACCTTCGAATGTACTAAATTCTTCGGTTACCATTGATTTTAGACTTCCCAATTGCTTTTTGTTTCCTCCCCACATGGCTTCATTTCCGTGGATCAGGACAGCGTTTTTGAGGTGAAAGTTGAAACGTCCTAAGAATTGGTCAATATTATCTAATGGAAAGTAATGTTGACCGAAGATGGTTCCGAGTGCATTAACTAGAGTGTTTTTTCCTGTCCCCTGCTCCCCTACTAAGACTATTACAGGGGATAGTTTATCCGG
>PLSG01000200.1 GCA_003164155.1 Parachlamydiaceae bacterium
GTTCTTTGTGTTCTTTTGCGGCAATTTTTTTGGATTTGAGTATTACCCTTATTTGGCTATTGTTAAACCATTCCTAATAACTTGCGTTAGTGTAGCTAAGGTGAATCAAAATAAGAGTCGGCTCGCCGAAAAGCGCTCCGGTTTAAGAAGAGCAAACCCGGTAAAACAAACCACACTAGAGCATAAAGGGCATCTGCCCCCGGCATTAAGAAAAGGTCTATGAAAGCCCATTTTCCCGAAAGGGGTATGCCCTTTTCAAAGATTTTCAAAAGCAGCACCTGCAGCGCAGTTGAAATTATCCCAAAAAAGAAAGTCATCAAGGGCAATGTAGAAAGGCGTTCGACAAAAAAATTCTGCCGCCTTCCATGCAAAAGCAAGGTGGTCAAGCAGTAGTTGAGGGCGTACATCCCAAAGCGCTGACCAGAGGACAGCGCATCGACGATAATACCGCAGATGAAAGCCACCCAAAGAGCAGTGGTCAAGGATTTTTGGTAATAGACGATAACCAGAAAAGGCGCGAAGAACATCAAGCGAAAACTCGGCCACAACAAAGGAGCGCATAGAGCTGCCAAAAGGGTCCAGGTAAAAAGAATGGAGATATTTTGGCTGATATTTTGGCGAGCAATATTAATAAGCACCTCTGGTGAAGATCATTGCGGGAATGGTTTTCAAAACGATTTTCAGATCCAATAAAAGGGTTCTTTCTTCTATGTACTTCTCATCCAAGCTTATACGTAAAGCATAGCCTGTATCGCTTCGGCCAGATACTTGCCAAAGTCCAGTCAGGCCAGGGCGGATGGAAAGTATCTTATAGGCCTTTGCCCCAAAGTGCATGCTTACCTCTGCCTGTACCACAGGCCGTGGCCCCACAACGCTCAGATCGCCTTTTAAGACATTCCAAAATTGAGGCAGCTCATCCAATGAGGTCTTCCTCAAAAACGCACCTATGGGCGTAATGCGCGGATCGTTTTTCAATTTGAAGTTTGCCTCCCATTCCCTTTGCAAGGCGGGATCGGCCGCTAAGAGCCCAGCCAGGCGCTTTTCTGCATCTGGATACATGCTGCGGAACTTGTAACAAGCAAAGGTTTTGCCCCCTCGTCCCACCCTCTCTTGCGCATAAAAAAGCTTTCCCGGAGAAGACAAACGCACCAATAAGGCGATAATTAAAAAAACCGGAAAGCCGATTGCAAAAACCAAAAGAGAGAAGACGATATCAAAAGTTCGCTTTACAGGAATGTGTCTCACGCCAATATCTAGCTGTGAGGGCAGTGGCAAGGCTTGCGCCCCGCCCCATGGCATATGATTTTCAGACCAACCCGGAATATCTGTCATAAAATTGTATATCCCCAAAAAAGTAAAACTGAAAATGACAATACCGTATTTTGAAAAATTCGACAATCACAAAATGGGTCCAGCGCGCGGCAACTGCATTCTTTTTTTTCTTGCCTGGCGATCAATCAGGCCTTGTCCACTTCTTCTGGGAAAGCTTTTCCTCTTTTCCTATCCTCCCTATCCTGAAAATTTTACAGGATGGATAGGATGAAAAAGATGGGAAGGATAGGAGAGATGATAGCTCATTGACCGTGAACAAGGCCATCGAGTAGCTTGTGCACCAGTTAAAGTTGTGGCTGCCGCAACCGTTTCTTATATCCTCCTATCCTGAAAATTTTACAGGATAGATAGGATAGGAAAAGATGGGAAGGATAGGAGGGATAGCTCATTCAGAAGAAGTGAACAGGGTCCATAGACTAGCGACAGTTTGACTTTGAGGAGCAGCAAGATAGTTTCTTGCATGTTTTGCCATAGGCTATCGAGGAAACCAATACCCCGATTATAGCCATCATGCCCGCGGGCATAAACTTATAGGTGATGAAAAAGCGATAAATAAAAAAGAGCGTCAGCAGAGAAAGCAATATCAGCGAGCCCATATGTCCCCACTTATATCCTTTCCAAGTAGCTCCAACACAAGCCAGTAATAAAAGAGAGCTCCCAATTCCCATGATTAAAGACATAAGGCTTTGGGCTTTCGCATAACCCACGATGCCGCCCACAAAGAGCAGAAGGGCGTAGGCCGTGATAAAATAAACCGATGACTTCATAATAGATTCCTTTCAAAATTCATAAAAAAAACCACTCGGCAAATATGTGCATATTTGCCGAGTGGTTATTTAACGCCCAAGGCGCATAGTTTAGGGCCAGGATTTAAGCATTTTTAAGCGCGATCTTCTTGGTCTGGGCTTGCTGAACTTTATTAAAAGTTAGCTTGATAACGCCATCTTTGTAAACAGCTTTGGGTTCTTTTTTCTCGTCGATATGGCTAGGTAAAGCTACGCGATAAGAATAAGAATTCGAGGATTTGCGATAATACTTTTTGTTTTTATCTTCCTCAATTTCTTGTCCTTCACCTCTAATCAAAAGCACACCTTGCTCAAGATCGATCTCGATGTCTTCTAATTTCAAGCCAGGTGTAGCAGCTTCCACATAGATATTTTTCTCATCTTCGGAGATCGTCAATCCTGTCTGTTCAGGATTTAAACCCCAGCCATCTCCCAAGCCTTCAAAAAGACTGGGAATAGAGGGATATTGAAACAAACTTGGAAAGTGAAATCTGGATGCTGAAGGAAAACTAACCAAAGACTGGGGTTGCTGCTGCTGTTGCTTAGTAGGGTTATTAGATGCCATGACAAACCTCCTTATACCGTTTTACAAAGACTTTTGAGCAATGGTGCCACACATTTGCGACGCCATTTACTAAACCGGATAGTAAGGCCAAGTTCATTAGTTATCAATCAAATTTTAACCGATCCAACTTACGCAGAGTTAGAACAGTGCAACATATTTATTGACTATTTGCGGTGCGCCAAAGCCCCCAGGCGGGAACTTTGGCGCAACACAAATAGTCAATAAATATGTTACAGTGCACTGCTTAGTCAGATCCCCCGGTTCCTCCGGAGGATCTGACCTATTAGACTTAGGCCGCCAACAAGGCCAGTAATAAAAGAGCCACGATATTGGCGATCTTTATCATAGGGTTGATGGCCGGTCCGGCGGTGTCCTTATAAGGATCGCCCACAGTGTCACCAGTAATGGCAGCCTTATGCGCTTCAGAGCCCTTGCCACCGTGATGACCCTCTTCAATTAACTTCTTGGCATTGTCCCAAGCGCCCCCGCCAGAGGTCATGGAGATAGCCAAAAACAGGCCCGTAATCACCACGCCTAGCAACATGGAGCCCACGCTTTCAAAAGCTTCAGACTGACCTGCGATAGATTTGATGATGTAGTAAAGGGCAATAGGAGCCACGACTGGTAAAAGCGACGGTATGATCATCTCTTTGATCGCCGATTTTGTCAGCATATCGACCGCGCGCCCATAGTCTGGCAAAGCTTTTCCTTCCATAATCCCAGGTATTTCTTTAAACTGACGGCGCACTTCAACCACTACCGAACCGGCAGCTCTGCGCACAGCC
>PLSG01000135.1:0-2061 GCA_003164155.1 Parachlamydiaceae bacterium
AGTTTGTTTCTCTTCATCCCGGCATGCAGAGAGATTTTTCGTTCGAAATCCAGAACATCACAGCCCTGGCTGTTAAAAATAACCCCGTGGCGCTTATCTATCTACCGCTAAGAGAGAAGGTGCTTGTAGAAAAGCTTGCAGATCTAGTCTTTGAAGAGCACCTTCTAGAAAAAAAAATGCTCATAGGTGACGACCATGCCATGGCTTTAGCCCCGTCCATAGAATACTTTCTGAATGAAATAATGGAAATGGGAATTGAGCTCAAACCCGCATATATAAAACAACTCTATGTTGTAGGTAAACTTTCACTTAAAAGCAGTGTATGGCTAATGCCCGCGCTGAAGCAGCTAATGCCGGCTGAGCTGTATGCGCGGCTGGAAAAAGCGAGTGTAAAAACTAGTTATGCCCTTCGGGAGAGGGATTATGTGCATACGCATCCTACCGAGAGGTTATTAATCCGTTCGGCGGCTTCCATTGACAATATGGGAGATCTTGACAAATTGAGCTTTTTCCACGCCTTATCAGTTTCATTGGGCGGGGAAGCTGGACATGAAAATCGCAGTTTGGACTTTATCCGCGATCCCGTCAATGCCTTTAAAAAAATGCAAGCGGGCGGATTGCCCCCGGATGATCTGTATTTCCCCATTTTGGCATCTTTGATCGAGGGTTTAGGCAGGGGCAGCTTGTCGGAAACGGCGAAAAACGATGAAATCGAGAAATTGGCGCCGGCCTTGCGCTGGCTGGGATGCTGGAGTCTAGAGTGCCAGGTCAAAGCCATCCCGGTGGAAAAGTTGAACCTGCCTTTGGTAAAAAAGATTTTTGAATTGCAAAATCCGCAGATGCGCTATGCGCTAAGTCGCCTCTTATTTAGCTATGCATACCCAGAAGTGACCGGCGCAAGGGAAGCTGGCGAAAGGCAAGCCGGCGAAGGGGAGGTAAAAGGGGAGCAGGAGGGCAAGGAAAAAAAAGAGGATGCCGCGCTGTCCCCCTTGAGAAGTACGCCTACCAGTTCAAAAGCCACCATCTCGCAACAGTTGCTCGCCTTGTGTTCGCGATTTACGGGAGTGGATCAAACACCTTTTATGAAAATGTTTAGCCATCCCAAGTATAATGAAGGTCAGGGCTTAGGAATGTCGCTCCAGTTTCTAATTGCCCTGCTGAACTGGGATGCCTACGAAGAGCGTGAAAAAGGCGAGCTGCTCTTTGCCATTTTAACTTCCCTTCACCATACGCCGCCTAAGGCCCCAGAAGATGTCTTGGCCATATTCAATATGGTTACCGCATTAGTGAACTTGGGAGAAGTGGAGAAATTAAAGAGCTTGTTTTTAGGGGAAACGCTGCGCGATCCTAAAAAAGCTGTGTTCAATCTGTTGAAAGTGGTATTTGCCGAAAAGACCGGACTCGGTGGCATTGAACTCTTAGAAAGCGGATTTCAAACTCTTTTAGGTAATGCGCGGCAGCCCCTGGCTATCTTGACCTATACGGCTAAACTGCAGCAGCTGCCGGCAAGTGAACGTGAGGCTACCATGACGAGCATGTCGGAATTCGTGAAGGGCGTCATGCACGGCACCTATCCAAATATGCGCTATCTGACGGAGAGCAATCTCCATCTGGCGCGCATCTTTGCATCCAAACCGCAGTTGCGGCGCGAATGGATAAAAGGCGCAGAAATCTCGGCCAGCGCATTGCTGGCGGAGTCGGCGGAGCTGCCTGCGGTTCCTGCCGAAACTCCCCAGCAAAGGGGCTTTAATGCGCTCCATCAAAGGGTCTGCCTGAACGACCATTTCAAAGACTTGAGAAGCCTTGAGACCCCTTTCTATCTCGAACAATGCCTTTTACATCCAGCTGAAAGCCAAAAATTGAGGAGTGAGTTGAATTCTGCTATGGGAAAAGCCGCCGTGCAGAGCGCCGAAAATCCAGGCACCGCGCATCACAACCAGACGCGCTCGCTTTTAAAGCTGCAGCAGCTGCTGCTCAATGCGGTATTTGACCGCAAAACGGCTATCGAAAGCACCAAGACAGCCTGTTTAAATTTAGTGGACAAATTTTGGAGGTGGGAGG
>PLSG01000135.1:2075-2560 GCA_003164155.1 Parachlamydiaceae bacterium
AGATGATTGGCAAGACCTGCTTTTGTGCGGCACGGAAGTGTCCGGCAGCTGTCAAAGCATCCATGGATCTCCCGACTACAGTAAGTGTCTGCTTGGCTATATGATGGATGGAAAAATTCGCATTATCTCCATAAAGGATAAGGCCGGAAGAATTGTGGCGCGGCAGGTGATGCGGCTGATGTGGAATGAGCATAGGCAATCGCCGGTGCTCTATCAGGAGGTGATCTACCACAATCCGGGAGTTGCCGATGAGTTGCTGCATGCCTTGCAGCTGCTGGCTAGAAAGCGTGCTCAAACGTTAAATATACCGCTAGTCTCTGGCCAGGCGAAGACCCTATCATCCGAAGCGGTGGGCATTTTTCCTGGGGGTTTATCTTCGAGTTACTCGCCGGCCCCATTTGAATATGTGGATGCTGCCGGAATAAGGGTGACGCAAGGCGTTTACGCGATCCCAGCAGATGAGCTGCGCATTTTATTTCAGCCCA
>PLSG01000583.1 GCA_003164155.1 Parachlamydiaceae bacterium
ATAAAAAGGATGCATCTTGACTGCGCACTTTTTTATAAGCTGGTAGATCCAAAAATGACAAGAGCTGCGGAAATGTTTCTAAGAGGCATGTTTGGATAGGTGGAGGAAGATCTGAAATAAGAGGTTCTACCATTTTTTTGAGGGTGGAGCTTTCTGAAGCCATGCGCTGCAAACAAAGAAACTCCCTTTCTTCTTCTACGGCAGAAGCTTCAGGGCTGGAAAGAGAAGGCTCTGATCGCAGCTTATGATCACTTTCGACAGACCCCTTAGTGCCATAAAGCATTGAGGGAATGAAGAGCAGTTGATAGATGATGGCATCCAGATTTACATTTAAAAAAACAATTTCAGGCGCTGGGGTAGGCAATAGAGTGTCTTCATAGGCGGCTCTAAAGCATGTATTTATAAAAATAAATAGCATTTCGAGGCCTAAAGAGTTTTTATTTAACAGGACCTGTAGCATTGCCCGCACACCCATAATAGAGTATAACCCCATGATTTTTTCTAGTGGCTTTTCGCGATGCAGGTAGGGTGTCAATATACATGTGAGCGTTTTAAATCCGTCTAAGACAGCTCTAAAATTTGAGATATTTTTATGTGTCGTCAGCATTTCAAAAAGACCTAAATGGATGTGCAATTCCAGATAACTTGCGCGATTTTGAGCTTCCTCAGTGGGAAGTGAAGCGAACAAATGGACTCTATGAGCTTCTTGTAATACATTGGACAGAGCTTGTGTCCACTGAGGATTTTTTTCAAATAATCTAAAAGCTATAAAAGCCAAGATCTCTAAGCCTTTAACTTTGTCGTAGCGAGCGTAATCGGATAAGTATAGAGTAAAATTGTGGATAGCTTCTGACACTTCTTGTGATGTGTCCATAGATATACTAAAAACCCATGCAGCAAAGCCCTTTAGTTTCATTCTGGTAACGAGTATTTCACATGGTAAGCTTTCTTCTGCGGATAACGCTGGTTTAGCAATCTCAAAAAGCATTTCTAGGGTCAGATAGGAATGCTCTAGGGGGAGCAGCTCATGAGAGCTGAAAATTAAATTCATAGCTTCTTGTTTTAATTTTATGGGAACTTTACAGTACATAACCTTGCTGACTACTTTGGGGAGTAAAGTGAGGAAGTCACTGTCGGTAATTTTTTGATATGCTTTCTCCTGGCCTTTTAGTGCATTTTCCCGCATGCGTAGAAAATTTGATTGTCCAAAGATTACGATAGCATTTTCTAGCATATCCCAGCGTTTCATTTTAGCTGATTGATCGAATAAGATGTTTAAAAAGCGAAATATAATCAATAGTTCGCCGCTTTCAATATTAAGCAAGCTTTTATTTTTGGTCGTTCTTAAAAGGCTGCTTAAGGAAGCGGGATCGTAATCCAATTGATTTTGGGGTGAAAGGCTGCAAAACAGGTTTAAAGCAGCTAAAAAGGCACTTTTGTAATTAGATGTTTTTCCTTCTTGAATGCACATAACCACATTCTCAAAGGATCTGGGGGTTGGCAAACTGATACATATTTGAAAGAGGGTATGCGAAATATGCGTCAGGCTTTTAGAGAGGGCCGTTTGCAATCCTGTAGGGAAATGCAGCGTGGCCTCGGGTGAGGCATATTCTTTTATAAGAGAAAAAGTCAGCCACTGTTTTTCTTTAAAAGCAAAGTCGGCACTGGGCAGTTTAAGTAATTTATCCGATTTTGAAGTGTGCAGACTATGCATATAATCAAATAAATAGGCTGCTGCTTGTGCTAACGCACATACTGCGCGTGGCGTGGGAGGTTTTTCATCTGAAAAAAGCTTTTTAAACAGCTCTGAAGGGGCCAATTTAGTGGTTATAAGAGAGAAGTATTTTGCCTGTAGGGCGAAGGGGAGTGTGGGTAAAGCTTTCATGAGCTGCAGATAAAGAGGGCGGTCAAAAGCAGACTGCGAGGCATGCCAAGCATACAGCATCTGGATAAGAGCAGGATTTTGAGTTTGCTGAATTTGGTTGCCGAGCTCTGCTAATAAGCGGATTTTCAATTCGGCATATTCTTTGGGAACGCGTGTTTTGGAGAGCTGCAAACTTTGCCAGGCCACTTCCCACAGCTGAGCCTGAGTAGAATTTGAGGCGATGAGCGCTGTAGTGAGCTCCACTAAACCCTGATTTGTATAAAACGGTAAAAGCTCTTTTTCAATCAGTTTCTCTAAGATATCGGGCATGCTAATCGACTTGGGAGTTCCTTTTTTGTGAACGAGGCAGGTCAAAGCGAGCTTATTAAATAAAGCTTCGAAGGTCTCACACCAGACATCTTTTTTAAAGGATGGCGCGTCGACGATGCAGCGCGCTATCTGTAGGGCCAGTAAGTTCTTGGCTTCCTCTTTGAAATGAGTTAAAAGGTCTATGAGCATTTTGGCCATGAGGATGATGTCATTAGTCCAGGCTGCTTTAGCTTGTTCTTTTTCGGTAAGAAAGATAATGAACAAGGCTTGCGCTGAGAAAAGGGCGCTTTCTGCACTTTTTCCTCTTTCGCGCAGGTCAGTAACTAAAAGGGTTGAAATTTGACAGGCAGAGAAAACCGCCGCTAAGTCAGCTTCTTCTAAAAAGGTCTTTTCAGCGCGGTGTAGGGCGATCAAATATTTGATTGCATGGGTGGTGTTTTCTAGCATGTCTGTAGGTGATAATGAGGTCGATAAGCGCCTATTACAGCTGTGGATAATAGCTAGAGAGGCTTTTTTTGCCTCTAGACAAGAGAGGTGTTTTTCTTGTACGGCTACGGCCAGCAGTTTTTCAGCACATGTGAAATTCAGGGCTATTTCGCTTTGGAGTATAGCTGATAGAGCACTTAGCACGTTTTCGCGCATTTTGATCTTGAGGTCATCCTTTATAGAATCGAGAGATTTTCTGGCTTTTTTTAGTATGTGGATGACTATCTCTACTGTGCGTTCCCATTTCTCAGCATGGATTTTGAGTGTTTTCTCAGCATGGAAAGTGGCTGTCAGCAGGGTTTTTCCGATAGACACTACGGTTACTTGTTGATGTTCGGTGAGTATTTTATGTGTATCTACAATCAAAGTCTGCTTATCTAACCATAGATCGTAAGCGCGCAAAAGATGATCTTTATCAGCAGCTTCGACGTGCTTTTTGACGAGGAAAAGGGTGAGCTCCCAAAGGTAGTTCTTTTCTAGCACGGGTTCTATGGCATAGAGGAACTCTTGAGCCCAGCTTATATTTGATTGTGCCAATAGCGGAACCAAGCCATACAGGATAGGTGAGCGTTGCTTATGAAAATCCGCATCGTCGATTTTAGCTGGTTTGCCGACGGATGTGAGAGGCTTTAGCAGCCTCAATTTATGCTGTTCTAAAAAATCTTTATATTTTAGAGCCTCTTCTGCTTTGGCTGTCATAGCGTAGAGATCTACAAATTCAAGAAATGTTTTGGAGAAGACAGAAAAAGGCAATCTTTCGCACACAACCGCTGACATCGACTTTAAGGCGCGCTTTAGTGCTCCTTCCTGCCAAGGGCTTTGGTGTAATGCTGTATGGATGGCATTCACCATTTTTTGAAACCGCTCTTTTACGGATTTGTTTTGCGGTTCTTCAGCCGCCACGCATATGCGGTCGATAGCATATAGCAGGCGAGGGTGGAAATCTGCATGAGGTTTTTGTTTGGAAAGGAAGTGATCGATATGCGTAAGGAGGAAAGCGAAGAAAGGGCCAGATTTTTTTAGCGGCGGCTGCAGTAAAGCGTCAAGGGTCCCCCATAAATTTTGCATAAAAGATGAACTAGCAGGATGGGCATTCACAATCTGTTCTACTGTGGCATAAGCCTGGCGGAGTTGTTCTTTATCGCCAGATTCTTTGGCAGTGGTGAGTGCGGCGGCATAGATGCTTTCATGCCAGGCATGCAGTTCTTGGGTAGAGAGATTTGTCAGCAGGCTAGAATGGGTGTTAAAAAGTTGAAATGTGTGAAATAAAAGGCTGCGGTGGGAATTGAGTGTGCTGATTGAAGGAGGATCTAGTCTGTCCACATGTTCGCTTGCGCTTTCCCCAATCTGTTTGGCTGGTTGTGCGGCGGATGATTCGACGAAGCGGCGCATTAAAGCCAAGGAGATATTTAAAAAGCTTTGGGGACATAAGCTGCTTTCTCCTACCCAGCTCAACATAAGCGTGAGGAATTTGTGGGCACAATGAAAGGGGGGTGGTGCACTATGGCTGATTTTTTGTAAAAAGCTTAGTAAGGTGAGTTGTACGGCAACTTCTGGGCGCGCTTTAAATATGTCACAGTCATCGACATTTTTTAGCAAGGCTTGGGCCCAAGTAGGAAAAGTGTCGGCCATGACCACGGCCTGCATGAAATAGATCAATAGGCGCTGTTGGGATGTTTTGGAGAATATGTCTAAACCATCGAGGATGGTATAAAATTGGAAAAGCAGGGGCAGAGCGGCAAAGTTGCCTCTTTGCACTGACCTTTGCAGCAGCCAGTCCAAGACTTGCTCCGTATCTGCGCTCAAATTTGTGGCGCTAGTCCGCAGCTTGGCGAGCTTTTCATCAGCTTCTTTGCGTTCTTCTTTGAAGTGATCTGCAGAGGCAGCTTTAAGTGCTAAGGCTGTTTTAGCACATTGTTCGCTGTAGCTTTTTTCATCTGCGAAACTGCGCAAACAGGCTATAAGACCTTTGACCAGCGCATAGGTTTTGTGGTCGCCTAATTTTTTTAATTCAGCGAGATGGTGACTGAGTCGATACGTAGCTAGCTTTAAGGGGATGTGTAAGTCTTCTAGCTTGGGAAAAGGTGTTTTAGCAGCATACTCAATGGCAAAAGCATAGAAGGCGCGGGCACATCCCAGGTTTTTGAATTGTCCCTTCCATAAAGATGCTAAAGGAGGGCTGTCAAATCCTTCGCAGAGCAGCTTAAAGGGNNTTTCATGACCTTTTTTATTGAAGGGGAAGCAGTTTAGGGTGCGCATCAGGCTGCAAAGTTCAGCCCTATCGCGTTCAGAGGAACACAGCTTATGCAGTGCGTCCCAGCTGAGCATAAAGTCGATGGCTATTTTGTCGGGGGAGTGCTCTAAATATAGATAATGCACGCTTTTTTCATGTGCCATAGACAGATGCATGCTTGGTTTTTTTCCAGCCATTTGGGTTAATTCTGTCGGGATTCCTAGGGAAGAGCCTGTAAAAGAATGGCCCATTTTTCCGGAAGAAGCGGGCATTTCAGGCTTTTGGTGCGCCTCGGGGTGCGGATGTGTGTAAGCTTCCAGATTCCCTTGTTTTTTGATCCATTGGCATAAGAACATACCGCGCATAAAGGGCAGGAAATGTGTTCCCATATCCCTATGTGAATGCAATAGAAGCGCCCAAGAGGCAAAGACTTTTTCTAATTCGGGAGCACTTTTCATCCAGGCTTGGACTAAAATTTGCACATAGAAATGTCTTTCGGCGGCGCTTTCGCTGCTTTCCATAACTTTAGGAGGAAGGGCGTTGAATATTGACAGAAAGTTTAAAAGATCGAGGAATTTAGGCATGGCATAACTTCCGTAGGCAGTGCCATAGTGGTTATGAATATGTCGGTCGATTTCTTGGGCGAAAGCTTCAGGGCCATGCTTTTTTAGATGGGCTTTTAGCTGCGCTAGGGCGACATCTCGCGTGGTTTGATCGACAGAAAAACCTTGCGTAAGTTTGTGGACCATTCGATAGATCAAACCTACGGTTGTTTGTGAAGACTTAACCACAAATCTGCGTTGACTTAGGTCTTCTAATGCAGCATGGAAATCTTCCGCATTTCCCCATCCACCTCCCAGCTTAACGCAGCGCACGATGGGAGTGTATAACTCCACAAGGAAACTATCCGCGGTGGAAACATTTTGCCGAAATTTGGTATAAATGAATTTAATTTCGATGCCGCCAAGTCCATAAAAAGCGCTTAAATCGCCAGGCTCTTTTATCAACTTTTTGCGATGCAGATAGAGCTCTTTGATATCTCGAGAAGATAATTCGATACCATGCGAAGCTTTGGCGATCACTCTAATAGTTTCAGTGATAGCTTCCAGAATTGACTTAAAGTCGGCTCTATTTATGTAATAGCATAGATCTACATCGGCGTAATCTGGACCACCCATCAGGTAAGCGGCCGCTCCACCAATGATATAGGGAAACATTTTTTCATCCCAAGGAACGAAGAGCTTTCTAAGTTCAACATTCAATTGATCACAGAGTTCTAAAGTGGAAAATAGCAGTATGGGCGGACTTATTATCCCTTTGTCTGTCTCCCATGTGCTATATTTAGGATTTAGCGGATATTTTTTTGTCGTGATGGTAGGCAAAATCTGCTGCTGGAGCTCAGATAGGGCCAAACTAAAAGGTAGATCCTTCTCTTCTTTCTCATCGCTTTCTTTGGCTAGGCTTTCCACCTGTGGCACAATGTTGAGGTGTAGGAGAGGCAGTGAGGAAGCTGACGCGGTAGACATAGGCAAACCTTTGGATTACATTTGCCTGTGCAATATATCAGAAGCGCTTAAAATCCCCCTAGTGTTGTTTATCAAAAGTTTTCATTTGATGTTAAATGAGGAGTAGTTATCTCTTCTGTAAATTTTTTACAGGATGGAAAGGATAAAAAAGATGAATAGGATAGGAAGAGGATAGAAGAAACTGTTGCAGTTGCCGAAATTTTGATCTCAGGTGTGAAGGTAGGTGCGCATTCGCTATGCCCTAAGCTTCAGAGGAGCGGCATGAGTGAAGCCCACCGCATAGCCCAGGCTTTTACCCACATCTCCTTAATTCACCCCCGAACG
>PLSG01000491.1 GCA_003164155.1 Parachlamydiaceae bacterium
GCCCGTGCCCGAATTTCCGATTTCTTGCCCTGATCCGAATAATGATGTGGGTAAAAGCATGGCCGCTCCTCCGGAGCTTAGGGCATAGGGAACGCGAGCCAACCCTCAGATCTGCTGACGGCTATGTTCATCTTTTGGGTTAAAATTTCGGCAACTACGATCGTTTCTCCTATCCTTCCCATCTTTTTTATCTTTCCCATCCTGTGAAAAATTTACTGGAGAGATAACTACTGACCATAAAGTCGCGGAAGAGACAGTTGCAAAAAAACACAAAAGTATTTGCTTTAAATGCCAGTAAAACACTAAAGTAGCTGCATTAAAGTTATCTTTATCTTTGGAGGATATGCGTATGTTGAAAAAATTCTACTTGTTGTTAGCTGCGGCTATAATGCTATCGGGGTTCTCGACCGCTCGGGGATCTGAGTCTCCGAATCGTTTTTACGTGGCCCCTTTGTATCAAAACCTCAATTCCGTATGGTCTAATAAGACCGACCAAAACGGACCCATGTGGGGTGTCGGCACAGGATTCGACTACACTCAAGACGGTGCACTTTACATTGGTGGCGATTTTGCCTATGCTACTGGTAGGATCAAAGGCTCTGCAGGCGATGACCGCACTTACGAATATTTCCTCGAAGACCGCATTGGCTGGACATTTTCCCTATGCGATCTGCCCGATTTTACCTTCGTAGGTTTTGTGGGGGGCGGCTATTATCAGTTCAATCAAAGCTTATCTGAAGGGAATAAATTTAACAGCCACTTCTGGTACGTTCCCATTGGCTTTCGCGTGTATTACGACGTTGCCTGCGACTTTCAACTGGGCCTAAACTTTACAGTTGCCCCTACATTTGGCGGCCGCTGGAAAATCGATTGCAGAAAGAATGCCCCGACAACTGTGCTATGGAAAGTTGAAATGCCCTTTACTTATCTCTTCGACTTATCGTGCTCGCAATTTGACCTCTCTTTGGTTCCCTTCTTCCACGAATGGTCTTTCCAAAGAAAAGGTCAGCTAAATGGCCAAAGAAACATCTACTTTGGTGCCAGACTTGAACTAGGCTACAACTTCTAAGCACTATGGTTGCTTAGTTCCGTGTAAGCATCAAAATTGTGGGTGAAAGAGCCTTCTTCTTCACCCACAATTTAACGACGCACTAGCTATCTCTCCTATCACTTGCATTTGACTTACCCCCTTTTCTGTGCTAAATTATAATCCCATCTGAAATTTTAAACTTGAGGTATGACAAATGAAAGTCCGCTCGCTAGCTTACGCCCTTATAACCTTGCCTCTTTTATGGATAACGCCCTCTCATTGCGTTGAAAATAAACCTCCCGCCAATCGCACGCTATCTGTATACCGAGAAACGCCTGGAACGCCCTTCTGCCGCGACATGCCCCCTAACCCCAGGGGACGCCCCTCTAAGCCTATTTTTGTACCGGGTTACCATTTATATGCGGCCCCCTTCTTTCAAGACATCAACTCGCGGGCGCATGATAAGCATGAGCATGATTCCAGTGAAGGCATGTGGGGAATTAATGCAGGCTTTGAATATATGCCGGAAAACACCTTCTACTTAGGAGGAGAGTTCTCCTACGGAGTCGGAGCTAAGCACACCGCTCTTGGAAGAGATGATATTGAGGTGTATTACCTCGAAGATCGCATAGGCTACACTTTTTCTTCTTGCGCCCCATCTCTAGGGCCCTTTAACTGCAGTGCTTTTATCGGAGTGGGTTATCAACATTTTCATCAACGCCTTGAAGATGATCTAAAAAGAAACAATCATTTTTGGTATGTGCCCTTAGGGCTGCGAATCAGACAAAATTTTTCAGAAAATTTCTTTGCCGGCCTAAACGGCGAGATTGCCCCCACCTTTGGCGGAGGCTGTTCCAATGGATGCAAGAGAAATGCCCCCATTAAATTTCTATGGAAGATAGAATTGCCTCTAACCTATACTTTTGACTGGTTTGTCGGAAAAGTCGGCCTATCACTCGTCCCTTATTACAACCAATGGGCCTTTAAAAATACTAGGGATTTTGACGGCCAGCTAGCGGCTCTGTGGGGTGCCCGGTTGGAAATAGGCTACTATTTCTAAATATTTGACTTGCATCCCATTATTTGCTAAAGTGTGATACTTTCACAACCACAAAAATGAGGTTTTTCACATGAAAATTGGCATCCTAGCAAGCGCTTTGGCAACATTAAGTGTTTTATTTTTTAACCCTGCCCATACAAAGGAGAGTACATCCGTGAAAGCTAGCCGCCCCACAGTGACTATGGAGACTACACAAGGAAATTTTGAAATTACATTGTTTCCCGATATTGCCCCAAAAACAGTTGAAAATTTTCTCAAACATGCCGAAGATCACTATTATGACGGACTGATCTTTCATCGCGTTATTCCAGGCTTTATGATTCAAGGTGGAGATCCCTCTGGAAATGGCACAGGCGGCAAATCTATCTGGGGCAAAACCTTCGAAGACGAATTCAATCCCAGCGTTAAGTTTGATAAAGTTGGCATTTTGGCTATGGCTAACAGTGGCCCCAACACAAATGGCACCCAGTTTTTTATCACTACGGCCGCCACTCCCTGGCTCAATAACAAGCACACCATCTTTGGCGAAGTGACCAAAGGCTACGATGTGGTACAAAAAATTGAGAAGACCCCTACTGGCGCCCAAAACCGCCCCATTGAACCTCAAAAAATTCTCAAAATCACGCTGAATAAATAACTTTCTGAGCTCACTGTCAAGCTAAATTGAGGGGTGTAAGCATTCTATTCTTCACCCCCGATGAGGCATAGTGTTACACACATCTTTTTCTTGACAAGCAGCGCTTCACGAAGCAGCCTCCATTCATTGGGGTCTGGCTTGTTATTTTGCATTTTGAACCGCTTTCTG
>PLSG01000371.1 GCA_003164155.1 Parachlamydiaceae bacterium
CCCTCTCTTAAAGAGACCTTAGTCCAATGGGTGGAAATTCAACAATATCGCTACGCCCTGCTGGTCGATGCTTATGTCGCCAGGGAAATGGAGCGCACAAGAGAAAGAGCGCCTGAGCGCACCCATCTGCTGAAACAGGTCGAAGGAAAATTAGCTTTGCTGACGCCTATGATGAGTGAGCTGTTTAAAATAGGGTCATTGCGCGAGAGAAGTCTCATCGCCGAAAAGGTATTTGCGCTGTTCTGGGAGAGCGAAGCTTGGAATTTATTCAGCGAGAATGTGTACCGCTCATCCGCTAAAGAAATTAAACCCTATGCCCTTATCCCCACCGCCTTAGCCTGCTTGAGCACGAAAAGTGCCCTGGTGGTTGGGCACTTTTCGAGGCAAGTCGCCGAAGCACCCCAATTGGTGGATGGCCACAAAATGCGGCAAATGGCCTTGTGTTTGCTCCAATTGGCCGATGCCCAATTGAGCGTCCAAGAAAAAGAAAATATGCTTCTCAAGCAATTTGTGGCGAACGATTTTGCGGTGCAAACCTTATTGCAGGACTTGGCCGCCTATGCGCGTCCCACCAGTGCCGTAGAAACCAAGCTCTACAGCGAAAAAAGAGCAGAGCTGGTCAAGCAGCTATTTGCCAGCACGGGCCGCACTTTAGAAGATAAGGTGCTGAAAAAACTGACCGATCCCAGCCGCCCTTCCCTGGACAAGGAAAACATCTTAAAAAACATTTTTTTAAAGGAAAAAAATATTGTCAAACGCGTGCCTCTGCTCACTTCATTTTTGAGTTTAAAAGCTGGAAAGGAAATTGCCCACAGCCGCTCTCTGTCGCTGACTGAATTGCAGAGCGCGCGCCAAAAGCTGATTTTAAGCATCTTCAATTTTCAAAGGGATGATTTCGGCACCGCCGAGCACTTTAATAAATTATGGGAAGAAAATGTCGAGAGGCCTTTGGCACAGCGCTATCCAGATGCCCTTTTTGTGTATGCCGGAAAAATCCAGACGCTTGATTATGCGCTTGATTATGAAAAATCTGGGCTACAACAGAAATTCAACGCCTTTGTGCGCTGCTTGCTCGAGGGAAAGAGCAAAGAAAAAGATGCCCTGCAGGCATTGCGGCAGTCTACTCCCCATTTTTCAAAAATACAGCAACAGCTCAGAACTATGCCTGACGGCAAAGAGGCTTTAGAATTGTGGGAGAAAACCCTGAAAGAATGGTTTAATTTCCCTGAACTGCAGCCGTTAAAAGCCTTTCTGCCGGCCTCCCCTGTGGCTGACAAGCCCACTTCCGAGCAGTTCACAGAGCTGCTGATCAATACCTGGCAACGCGATCAACACGTCTTAGGGTGGGAGAGGGAATTTCCGATTATGCGCCGCCTGTTAGTCGGTCGAGAAAGCCCAGGCGCTTTGCTTAAAGAGCTGTCGGAAAGCAAGGCCGAAAGGGCGCTCGACACTGACTTGCAAAGGCTTTGCTTACAGCTATGCCAAACACAGGCCTGGAAAGAGGCTTGTGAGCTATTAGCATCTCTGCAAAGTGCAGTGCAACAGCTGTCTGTGGAATCGGCCACTAAATGGAATCAGTGGCTCAGGGATCTAGAAGGCTTTGTCAAGGGTATGGAAGCTGCCCAAAAAAAATGCCTATGCAGTGACTGGAAAATAGGGATGACGCGCAATCCCTATGACATGCTGCTGCTGGCCTGGGAAACGGATGGCTGCCAAAGCATTGATGGAGATCCCAGACTGAACAAGTGTGCCCTGGCTTATATGATAGACGGCAAAAACAGCGCTGTGGTTATCGTGGATGGGCAAGGTGCCCTGAAAGCGCGCGCCGTGCTGCGCCTGCTGTTTGACGAAGAAAATAAAATCCCGGTCTTATTCCTCGAGCGGCANNTTATGCCAGCTTGCGCCATCCAGACTTTGCTATAGCTTTGAACGCCTATGCGATAGAATATGCCAAACAGATGGGGCTCCCCTTAGTGACTAAGGAAGCTTGCCACAAAGGGATGCATTATACAGGGACAATAGCGTCTTTAGGCAGCAACGCCCCCAGCGAGTATTCAGATGCCGGAGGGGGCGTAACGCAGGGCATTTTCAGGATTAGCGAGCCTTTGATCATGTGGTCAAAGGATTTAGCTGCTATGCAAAGCGCCGCCGTGCTGGAAGAAGTTGTCAGGGAACTTTTTCGGGATGTGCGAGAAACCACTAAAAAACCTGGCGCCGATGAGTGGATATTTGAGCAAGCTCCTAATCGAGAAGTATTAAAGGCCTGCCAAAGCACTCTGAAAAAATTGCCAAAATCTCATGTCCTGTTGGCCCCTTTCTATGCGGAAATTAGCGGGGAAAAGCCCAACATCATCGCCTATATGCAGACTAACCTGCCCGAATTTTTTAAAGAAGTTCGTGCACTTCTGCCCACGCCAGAGTGGGTAGAGCTGTTTGATCTGCTAATCGATTTTACGGCTAGGCCCAAAGAGGTTATGGAGGAAGTCGCCAACGTCATGCGCCGCGAAATTCAATATAGGCATAATCGCCTGAATGTAGTTATTGCGGATGATTACTTTGCCATTTAGCTGCATGATAAAGTTATTCGGTTTCATATCGAGATGGCAGAACTCTGCACTATGCATCTCGCTGAGTCCCTGTAAAAGACCTTCTGTCAAATGGGAACGCCTGTCATGACTCCTCCAAAGTCAAACACGATGGCTTGAGGAGCTGCAATGAGAGATGTGGCTGTAAGGGTCGATATAATGAGAATAATGCTTTTTTCATATGACCTACTTAGGTTTTATTTTTGCATTCTCATCCATTGTTCGATGAGGAGAATGTCTTTTAAATCTTTTTCTCGTGCATCTTTACGTTTGTAGTAGAGCACGTTTTCAATAGAATCGAATGGGAGTCCATCAATTATTTCAGCATTTGCAATGCGGGAGGCTATAGTTTGTGCTTGGTCATCCGCTGGTGCGGTGTAAAATGAACCTTCCCAGAACGCTTCAACGACTCCACCGGGAAAAACGATTTTTTTTACTCCATTTTCATCANNCATATTTCTCAGTAAGAGTGACCAATAATTTTGGGGTGACGATGATGTCAATGTCCCCTATTGCTTTTATATTTCGGATGCCAAGAGGGCCGCTACCAATAATCGCATATTGATCATTTGGCAAGTTAAACTCTCTTAGGGCAGAGAACTTTTCTTGGTTAATTTGTTTCATTTCTATTGTTTTCTCCGAGGGCTGTATAATCGACAGATGTGGAGTTTGGGGTAACAATGAAATAGCGAGAAAGCAAGAAAGAAGAAAAGCAGACATAAATTACTCAATTACATCGTGGTCGAAACGGGAGATTTATAATGCCAATTCATTGATTCTTAGTCAACTGTAAAGTATTTTATTGTCATGGATCTTGCGGTTGTAAATAAACAGTGAACCCAAGGTAACTGGTCAGATCCCCGAAGGAACCGGGGGATCTGACAAAAATTAGGTCTGAATCTTTTTAACTAATCAGTGACCTTCGTAACTTTCAGATAGGTGAGGGGGCTATTATAAGACGACCATTCGGCATTAGCTCCGTAATGCCGCATGCGGCATTACGGAGCTTAGGGCATAGCGAACGCGAACCTATCCTCAAACCTGCTGACGACTATGTTCACCTTTTGGGTCAAAATTTCGGCTACTGAAACCGTTTCTCCTATCCTCTCCTCATCCTTCCCATCTTTTGTATCCTCCCCATCCTGTAAAATTTTCAG
>PLSG01000568.1 GCA_003164155.1 Parachlamydiaceae bacterium
TCATTAACGGTTTAATAGGGGGAAATATAAATCCGTTTTATGATCGCTCAACCGCAAGACTTTCGCGCTAGCCAAAAATTACCCTCTCTCTGGCATAAAGTCGAGCTTTTGGCTCTTCGAATGGTAATCGATTTCAAATTGATCCTGCAGTTTATCTACAAAATGCTTGTCGTTTAGAATCAGACCAACGCCTCGGTTATAGGTGGATGAATCCGGCGATAGGCTGACTGATCCCAAATAAGCGCACTCTCCGTCCGCCACGGCACTTCTGGCGTGCATGTAGGGAAATTCTGAACTTTCCGGCAGTTGCGTAACATGCACGTGGACGCCGGCGGCCTTGAGTTTTCTCAACGAAGAAATCTGCAGTGCCTGTATCTCTGGAGTGGCTCCATTTACCATTTCTGGTGCTATCAAGCGCACCCGCACACCTTTAGCCGAGAGGGCAGAAAGTTGGCTTTCCAGGGTCGGATTGCCTAACAATTCCGAAGTTACATCTAAAGTGTGTCTGGCCTTTTGGATGAAGGAAACGAGCCGAGAGGCAGCATTCACTGGAGAGATAAGGAGATTTCGCTGGGTGATCTCAGGCGTGGGGTTGAAAGTCGGAAATGCATGCCCGGGTTTTGCAGAGTACTGCCAATCATTTTCAAAAAGCTGCGACATGGCCTTGATGATGCTGTGCGCATCGCTAACATAAACAAAATCTCTGTATTGGGCAAATGTAGTTGTGTCCAGGCAAGCTGAACCTATGAGGACGTAGTTCTCGTCGATGAGGATGACTTTAGGAAAGCTGCGCGGAAATATCGGGTTGCTAAGGTGCAGCTGACCACCAGCCCTAGTCAGGTATTTGGCGAGGTTTTCCTGCTCGGCAGGCGTAGTTTCGTACTTGCCATTGTCTACGATGGCCCTAACATGCACGCCACGCTTCAGGGCATGTTCGATGCTCTGCAGAATGAGGGGATCTTCTAGAACACAAATTTCGATCCTGATTTCTTTTCGGGCTGCGGCAAAAGCCTCAAAAAATATTTCCCTGCCATCTTCTGGCAAAACCGCCAACGATCCTGGATAAAACAGTTGTCGATGACCTTGATGCTGCGCATGCTGCTTCCATTCCGCCGCATGGGCCGTATGGCTTTCCAAATCGATTTTCAGTGGGGCTGGCAGCAATTCAGGTAAGGCCTTATTCTCTTTTTCGGTCAAAATTTCGGCCGGAACGGTGAGTAAGGCCTCTGGTAATGCCACAAATAAAAAGCCGTAGCAAACAATGAGCATGCGGATGTCTAAAGTGAATTTTCTTTTCATAGTTTTAGTCTTTGAATATCTCGTTTATGATCGTAACTGGTCAGATCCCCCCATAGGAACCGGGGAATCTGACGTTAGCTTGCCTTATTTTCTATGCTCACTATGCTTTTCCCAAAAAAACTGCTCATGCAGCCCTGGGGCGGTGAAACAAACCGACCTTGAATCATGCCGCAGCTTTCGTGATAATTCCAGAAACTTCCTGTCCCACTTTGGCTCTTTTACATAGGAAAAAGCTTTGCTTTTACTCTCAAAAGGGTGTTATATAAGAAACCCTGCTACACTGTCAAGTAAGTCTCTTAAAAGTATAGAATAGCATAACGATAGCTCGTAAAATTTTCAGGATGGAAAGCAATGCGTTAAGAGCTCATTTGTAAAAGATGGGCTCTTTTGACGCTTACGGATTTTTGAATGTTTTTTTTCTTCATTTTTGATATCGTATACCCCATAGAAAGACTGCTGGGAGTCTACACCCAGCATTGGAATACTTCAAAAGGAATCCAACAAACATTTATCTTATTTAAAATCTTGTAACAGTTCAGACACCCCTCCTTGGGGCATCTGAACTGTTACAAAATATCTTTAAATTATTTTTACGTATTTTTTTATTTGACTTTTTTATTTGTTGTTTATAAACTCTAATATAAAAAATAAGTGAGAAATTCCATGTCCATGCCTTTAACCACATCTAGTTCCTCATCAACCCAAGGCCTGTTCACAGAATGGACCTTAGACGCAAGTCCCATACGTATGGCTGTTTTAGCAGCTATTGGCGTATCTGCGCAAAAAACAATGGGCATCATGCCTCCTCTCGTGGAGCTGGTTGTAGATTATCTGAAAGTGAACAAAGGTCAAGTTTTTGGAGAAAGAGAGTGGATCGTGCTTTGTGGAGCAGTCGCGCCGGCGCCCCCTCTTCCTCTAGATATCGAAAATATCTGGCAAAATCCCTGTCCTTTTTCTCCAGGAAAAAAAATTAGAGAGACGCACATGCTAGTCTATATCCCCACTACAGTGGGCTATAGCTTAAATAGTCAACGTCTCACCTTAAATAGTCTTGGAGTGCTGGCAAGACAATATTTTCCAAGAACTGAAGCTGGTTATAAATACATTTGGTCAGCTATTGCTGCTGAATTAGGAGATAAGCCCCTTGCTAAATCATCTTGGGTGCTTATGACAAAGGATGTCCTGCCAGGAAGCCGAAGCCTAAGCTATGCTGACCAAAGAGCCAGGCTCTTTGGGCTTGCTGGAAGAATGTCAGCTACCTACGCAGTTCCCGGGGCATTAGAAGCCGCCGTTTGCATTTTGGCACAATACATTAGTTCTCAAACGCGCTTATTTAGTGATAGTCCATTGACCTATACGCGCTGTCACGAGGATGTTCAAGGCTTTCAAGTAGTGGTTGGGGGCTTCGCCCCAGAGGGCCTCCGCGTCCGCGACAGCTACGATGACCGCTTAGCTATTGGCGTTGCGGCTGTGCGGAAATTCAGCATAATGGGGGATAGTGCCATACGTTACCCCATATCTTTTCATAGTGTATCAATATGATGGGGTCTGGCTTGGGGTGAAACAAACCGACCTGAAATGGTGCATAATCCTCTCGAAAATTGCCCGGCCTTGCCCTGCTCATTTAATTTAACTTTACGCAT
>PLSG01000586.1 GCA_003164155.1 Parachlamydiaceae bacterium
TCGATTTTCATGATTCACCTACATCCTGTGGTTGTATTTTGCTATATAAGCGCATAATTGACTTTGGTCTTAAGTTTGATTGTATGTTGTGTCGCTGTTTTATATTTAAATTGTATCAATAATTATTTTTTATTGTAAATAGTTGTTTTTGAAAATCGAGGCATGCTTTTATGGATTCCAATAAGTCAACGGGAGCTTTCAAGCAGGCCAAATCAGCAAATTCTACNNTCTACCTTAACAACGTACTAGTACGAGGCCCTTGAAAATTGCACTAGATTTTGGTCATAATATCGCAGCTGATTTAACTTGAAAAGCGGTGGTTTGTTTCACCTACCCCGAGAGCTTTCGGGCAGTCTAAATCTGTAAATTATTTCTTAACAGTGTGCTAGCTTTTATACTACATCTGATCAGATGCCCTCAAATGGTTAAGTATTTATCGCCTTTGAGCTGGGCGATAACATCGCCATCATTCCAAATATAAGGCCAAACTTCTCGTGGGATTACGGCTTGCAGTCTAGCGTGATAAGTGGGAAGCGAGTACCAGGGGATAGCAGAGACTAAATGATGTTCCCAATGTATAGAAATATTAAAAGGCAGCAAAAGCCAGCGCAGATAGAAAAAAGAACTGCGCGTTCTCAGGAAAGGATTTTCTTGCTTTGCTAGCCCGCATCCATGTTCCATAGATATTTTAATTAAATTCACAGCGCCCGCTAGATGCAGACCAACTAGCAAGCATATTATATTTAGGCCTTATTCACCTTCCCGGTCNNTTGACCGAAAAGGTGAATAAGGCCTATATTTATCCAGTTACCAGTTAAGTAGCTAAATGCGGCAAATGCCCCCCAAATGCCTACTAAAATGATATAAAATAAAATTTCTCTTTTTGGCGGTATCTTACTTGGGCACGAAGATGTGTAATAGACAGCATAGCCAGGACAAAACAATACTAGCAAAATAGTCTTAATCAATAACTTGCCTCCTAAAACCACAGCCGGACAATTTTGTGCATCGTCATGAGTTAGAGGATCTTTGTGATGTTCGATGTGACCAACTTCCCAGAAGTAATGATAATTAACGCCCATGGGAGTCGAGAGCATATTTCCAATGAATTTGTGCAGGTATTTTATGAATTTCCTGTTTTTGCCTATGAAAAGCATATTATGTGCACTTTCGTGTATGCCTATGATGCCAAAGGATAAGATTATCCATGCATAAGAAATACATAATAAGGGGATCAGAAGCCATAATGAAAAGGGGCGCACATAACTTAACCAGGAACCAAAAAATATCCCACCCAATAGCAGCATCAAGACGCTGAAATTCAAAAGATTGTGCTTCCAAGCAGTTTGAGAATTATATAAGTATGGCTTAGCTTCGTTCCTAGCATCTTCCAGCCATTGATACGTATTCATATACGCTCTCCATTTTAAATTAGTCAAATCCTATAAGTTTTAGTATAGCATAGAATGTGGTTAGTATAAAATATTGGATATGTTTTTAAGTGGAAATGGAAATCTAAAAGCACAAGGAGAAGGCTAAAAAATATCTAGAGCATGCTCTTAAATTAGCTCTTTCTCTTTTTAGATTTAAAAAATGTTGTCTTGGTCATTGCGGGAAGAGGGGGGAAAGAGGATGAAATTAAAAATAAATTGAGTTCTATTATAGAGGTGGTAATTCTTGGCGAAGTGCCCAATGATGTGGTTTCTAATATATATGCTAGTTGCGATATTTTCATTACTGCCTCAACAAAAGAAACGAAAGGACTGACCGTTTTGGAGGCTACATCCTCAGGTCTTACTGTAATTGCCCCACGCGCTGGAGAATTACAAGATTCCATTGCTAATCCTTGTACCCTTCCTGCGGATTTAGGGTACAAGGACTAGCCACGTGCTTTATCTCTGGCCCGCTTCCTAAGCGGCGTGCTTATGGGAGACAATAATTTTATCTTTTATTTAACTTGTATTTGCCTGATTGCTAGTTTGTAGCATAGACTTTTTTTTAAAACGCGCTAAAACTTGATGTGCTTTAGAAAAATAACCACCCACAAAGGCGGCTGCAATGGATATCTCTCCCGCCAACACTACCCCAGCTACCACTTCGGCTAAGATTGGGGCCCCGCCTTGAGCGGGAATGCCCATGATTTCCAGGCAGGCTTTAGGCGTGGGCAATCCTGTGCCGCCACCCACTGTGCCTAACATGACGTTGGGTAAAGAGACCGATACATAGAGATCGCCTTGGGGCGTCAAAGAAGCCGTGGTAATCCCCACCGCAGACTCTCCGACGCAGGCGGCATCTTGGCCGCAGGCGATGAAAATTGCCGCCAAGGCATTAGCCATGTGCCCCTGGGCACCAATCGATCCGGTAATTAAACTGCCTGTGGTGCTTTTTGTGGAATATTCGACCATCATTGTCGCGCTTACTCCCATGTGGGTTTGCATTAGGCTGTCGGGAATGATTACCTCGGCCGTGACTTTTTTGCCCCTTACCTGTTGAAAAGCCTGTGCGGTGGCCTTTTTATCTCCGGACATATTGGACTCCAGAAAGCTCATGCGCGGCTTGACCGGAGAATTCTGCAGTATGCATTCGTATATGGCCTGGGTAGCAATCGTCACCATATTTTGTCCCGAGGCATCGCCGGTGGTATATTCAAAAATTAAAAAGACATCGCATCCATGCACATTGACCAGCATATCGCTGAGTTTGCCAAAGCGCGTGGTTTTTTCGGCTATGCGTCGGAACTCTTCCACTTGACCAATAGCCCAAAAAACAAAACAGCCCGCTTCTCGCAAGTTGTTAAAGACAAAAAGTGGCGCCCGGCTGATCCCTTCGCTGAGCAGCATGGCAGAGCATCCACCCACCTCGCTGATCAGCTGACACCCTCGGTGGTAGGAGCCCACTAAGGCCGCCTCAGTGGTAGCCATGGGGATGTAGTAGTCCCCTTTGGCAAATACCCCGTTGACTCTTAGGGGACCTGCCAAACCTATCGGTATTTTGGCCGTGCCGATATAGTTTTCTATATTGGGATCGTACTTGTCCAAATGTTTTTGCGCTTCATCATCCCATAGGAGATGCTTAGTTTCTGGCGACACTTTTAGGAGGCTGTAGATTTCCTCTACCGACTCAGGGGTATTTCTCAAGGTGTTGGGTATGCGCGGTTTATAATCCTCTTTAGAGGGAGCGAGCTGCAGAAGCACTTCATCGAGAGTGCGCAAACCCATAGATTTTTTAACATGCGCTTGTAAGGATTTGTAGCTTTTTGTCATGGCAATTGACCCTTTTATATCAAATTATGTCCAGTCTATGTTGAGACTGTTTATGGAAATTCCATCTATGATTGAAGGTGTAGGATGCTCAGTCTGCATTAGCTTGCCAGGGTTGCTGATATTTTGCGGATCCAAGGCCTTTTTTATCCCATGCAAAGCTATGAGACCTGTCTCACCGACTTCTTCGGCAAACCACGGTTGATGCTCATATCCCACGGCATGGTGATGGCTCAAAGAACCGCCGTATTTTACTATGGCATCGGTAGCCAACCCTTTGATATAGTTATACTGCTCAAATTCCTTCCCTACGATCATTTTGCAGGCGTAGATGAAATACAGGGAGGCGCCATTCTCATATGAATGTGAAATGTGGCAGGCCACGAATCCAGGCAAGCCCATCTTGGCTATGCTCTTTGAGAGCGTGGCCTGCACATTGTAATATAAATTGAGTAAATTCGACCAGGTGGTAGCCGTTTCAGCCACATCTACCATTGCCATATTATCCATGCTGAAATCTCTTAAATAGGGGACATCAAAACGGGCCTTCCGCCATTTTCTTCCGGCACTTGCTCCTGCAGAGATGCCCTTATTTTTCTTACATAATTTAAAGCAATGCGTGCGCGAGGTTTTGATTTTGGGTAAGTCACCTTCAAAACCCATCAACAGCAGGCATGGCGTGTGATAACCCATCAGCTTGGAAACCACTAATTTTTGGAATTTTTGCATCAGATGCTTTGTGGTCGAAACTCGATGGCCCGTATACATGGCCATTTCTGTTTCGGATTCATCTAAAAGGCGGATCATCGTGGGCTTATAGCCGCTGTGAACCATTTCATAGATGGCTTCAACCCCAGAGGCGAAATTGGGAAATATAAATCCGTAATACTCCTTATGGGAAGGTACAGCATGGATTTTCACGGTAGCTTCTGTAATTACCCCAAGTGTGCCTTCAGAACCAATTACCACCTGATTGAGATCTGGTCCGATAGAGCAAGCTGGCGTGGGCTTAGTGATTAATGTCCCTGCGGGAGAAGCCATCTTCAAGGCAATCACCATGTGCTCTATTTTGCCATAGGCATCAGACTGCTGTCCAGCCGAACGCGTGGCAATCCAGCCGCCTAAAGAAGAGTACTCAAATGAATCGGGAATATGGCCCAAAGAATAGCCCAAGGCATTTAATTTGCTTTCGATGGCTGGTCCCAAAATGCCCGCTTCGAAGGTGGCCGTCAAAGATTTTGTATCGATATTGAGTAGGCGGTCCATGGTTCCCATGTGAATGGTTACAACTGATCTTTTGCCGTTTTCACGCGGCTCTACGCAGCCTACAATGTTGGTGCCGCCGCCAAAGGGAATAAGGCACACGTTGTGCTCTTTAGCTAGACGCACGATAGCTTCTACGTGGGCATGGTTTTCGGGGTACACTACGAGATCTGGAGAGCTAGATACTATCCCCATGCGCATGCGCAGCAGATCCCGATAGCTTTTTCCATAGCTATGGCATAAACGCACATCTTCGTCGCAAGATATTTGATCAGCGCGCAGCACTTTCTTTAAATTATCCAAGAACTTTACATCGATATTTGGTTCCGGCAGGTGGATAGTGGATCTATCTACGGGCTTGATAGTTTTTCCATCCAAGCCAATTTTTTTTTGCACCCAGGGCAAGAAATATGGCCGCGCTATGGGGTCAAATTCCCCTATGCCATCTCCCCAGCCCCACCAGCGCATTGTTTCTCTACCCATAAACACCATCCTTTTATGTTACGAACTTAATTCGGAAATGCGCTTGAAAGCATCTTGTGTGATTTGTTGATAGATTTCCGTAGGGCTCAAGCTGCTCCCCTTGGGGAGATAGTCTTCCATGCGCAAGGGTTTTCCAAATGCGACATGGATGGGGCCTTTGCGCGGAAAGCTTCTTCCCTTTGGCAAAAGCTCAAATGTGCCTTTGATGCATGCCGGAAGAACTGGAACTTGCAATTCCCAAGCCAGCATGCCGATAAAAGATTTAAACGACTGTAGCTGCCCCGAAAGAGAACGCGTGCCCTCGGGAAAGATGATTAAATTTTTGTTGAGATTGAAGCTTTGCCGACTTAACATAAGGTTGGTTAGCAAGGCTTGCGTGCCGGGGTCTCGGTCGAAAGGCACTAAGTTTAATAGCTTATAGAAGTGCGAGCTATGGCCGGCGCCTTTGAAAAAATAATCCTTAGCGGCTAAAACTGCAAAATCATCGATATGCCCTCCCGTGGAAAGGATTAACGACATCACATCCAAATGACTGGCATGGTTGGCACAGAGGATATACCTTTGTTGGGGAATAAAATCCTTACCTTGGCTGGTAATTTGGAAATAGTGTCTGAAAAAAAACTCCGCCGTTTGCCTTAGGTGTCCATTCCAAGTTCCCGCAGAAAAAGACAGGACAGGCTCGCTTTTCTCAATTCGCGTGAGGGCACTGTGCAGTTGGTCTTTAGAATCCTTAAAAACACCGGGGTGTGTATTATTTCGTTTAAGCTTCATTACCAAATCTGAAAGCTGGCGAATGGTGAGCACCTGATTGATGGCCTGTCCAGCTAAGCTGACGCCGAAATGCCTTTCGATTTCCATGACCAATTCTAAACTAAGCAGTGAGTCAAATTCTAAATCCACCTGAAAGTTAGTCTGCTCGTGTATGGGTTCGCGAAGCTGTTTGTTGGAATGATGCATCAAATTTTTGGTGATCTCCACAATTTGAGACGTGACCGCGGCTTGGTCATCTTTGATTGGCAAGGTGGATTTTTCTTGGGTCACCAGAGCAGGTTCTGCAGGAACCGGCTTGGGGAATGTTTCAGCGGAGAGTTCTTTTAGGTTTGTTTTTGACAGCTGGTGGCCAGTCAACTTGGCAATCAGCTGCTGCAATTTTTCTACCGTATTAATTTGGTTGATATCGCCAGATAGCCGGATTTTAAACTCTTCTTCCACTAAGAAGACTAGTTCCAGGCTGACCAGTGAATCAAAGCCCAAGTCACTTTGAAAATTGGAAGCAGCATTAATGGGTTTATCCAATTTTTTATGTGCTGCTGCGGCTATCTTTTGCACGAGTTCGATTGTTTTGGCGTATAGGGCCAATAGGTCTTGGGGTAGCGGTTGGGCTGGATTAGCTTGTTCTGGAGAAGGAGATTCAATGCCACCAGTATTGCCCTGAGGTGTGTTTTGAAGGGTGTTCTTTTGTGGGGTTTCAGGCTCGGCCAGACCCTTGCTATGCGGCAAATCTTGCGCAGTCAATCCTTGCGGAGGCACTGGGGATGCCGTCTCAGGTAGCTTGGATGCTATTTCTGTGCCGGAGAGAAGGGACGCGTTGCCAGATCCTTCCAGTTGCCTTTTAACTTCGGCGGCTAGATCTCCAATCGTTTGCATGCTGTCGGTTTTAGCGCCTATGAGTTTGATTTGGAAAGCCTCTTCGATGGCAAGTGCCAGCTCTAAGCCGGTCAAAGAGTCAAAAGCCAGATCTATGAGAAGGGATGTTTGTGCCGAAAGGGGGTTATTCGCTTGCTTTTTGGAAATGCGGGCTATATTTTCCACGACGTCCATAACTTTTTTTTCTATCCAGAGATCTTCTTTTTTGGCCTTGTTCACCTCTTCGATGCGTTCTATATGTGTCATATCTTTGGCAGAGATGGGATGCGCGGCTGTCGGTTGTGATTGCGGATGGGTATGCAGTTTGCGCAACTCCAAGCGCTTGACTTTTAGCGTAGATGTTTTGGGAATGGAGTTTACCAGATGTACTTGCGAGATGCGCAAATGCGCAGGTACATGTAAGCTTCTTTGGACAACCTTCTCAACAATGTGCTGGTATAATTCACGGTGATGGATCAGTTCGTTTACTAGCTCTTCGTTCACCACTATGGCGGCATGTATGTCTTGGGTAGTTGATTCTGCCCTGGGGGCTCCAAAAACGGCCAATTCCTTGACCCCCGGAATGCCTTGATAGCGCCGCTCCACATCCATGGGCATAGCTTTTTGGCCGGTATGCGTCACAATAATT
>PLSG01000514.1 GCA_003164155.1 Parachlamydiaceae bacterium
AACATAGACGCATTGCGTTTCGTGTGCCGATTTGCAAAGGCATGCGAAGCGCGATCTTCGATGCCGCAGTAAGCTTCGGTCTCTACGATAATGCCGCCGGCAATTGCTCCATCAATGCAAGTAAATAGGTACTTCCCCAAAAGATCTCGGCTTAAAAAGAGCACATCGGATTGCTGATAATATTCCAAGGGAAGTGGGGTGGGATCAAAATCTTCACGCATAGCAAAACCTTATATTCAACTTGATGGATAATCTCATTTTGTATAGAGTTAAGCTGGTCTTTAACAGACAATATTTCACAATTCTTCTTACTTTTAACAAATAGCATATTGACATGTTACCAGGTATTTTATTCGTTACTGTCGCTTGCAGCCTGTGGGGGCTAATCTTCGTCATGCCTTTTTTCATGCAAGACTTAAGCTCCGCCGCAGTGATAGCCGCCCGTTACTATTTCTATGGGTTGTTTTCTTTGGCCTTAGCCTGCTTGAGCGGCTTCTCCTTTCGCAGGCATCTGTCGCGCAAAATACTACTCAAAGCATTTGCCTTTGCCTTGTTTGCCCAATTGGGCTATTACCTATGCATCGTGCTGAGCGTGAGATTTGCCACAGGAGCCATCACTACCATGGTCATGGGCACGGCACCTATCACCATAGCAGTATATGGACAATGGAGCCACCCTAATCGCTCCTTCAAACCGCTGATCCTGCCGAGCATAGTCATCTTGGGCGGGTTGCTGCTGGTCAACCTCCACACCGTTTTTCATACAGCTGCCCAGCAAACGCTTGCCGAATATTTATTTGGCCTAGCCTGCAGTCTGATGGCCTTGACGGCCTGGACCTGGTACGCGGTGGATAGTGCCAAATTATTAAAAAGCAACCCTCAGATTACACCTGCCAACTGGTCCACCTTGGTCGGGCTATGTACCCTCTTTTGGGTTGTTCTCGGCACCCTTGCCTATCTCCTAGGCACTCAAGACACCCAGTTTGTGGAGCAACTGTGGGCCTTCGATGAGCTTTCACACACCTTTATGCTGGGAGGGTTCATTCTAGGTGTTATATGTTCGCTATGCGGGTTTATTCTGTGGAACAAAGGCTGCGCTCTGATTCCCGTGTCTTTGGCCGGCCAATTTTTTACCACCCAGACCCTCTTTGGCCTGACTTATGTCTTCCTGATCGAAAATAGACTCCCCTCTGGCGTCGAAGCCATAGGCATGGCTTTGATGTTTTCTGGAGTGCTGATCAGCTTGAACACCTTCAAAAGACAGCGCGAAGCTTCTGCCAACTTGACTTCAAATGAACTGAGCCCTGCAAAATCATAGGGTTTATTTACACTGTAAAGGTAAACATGACACCACTCTTTGATCCGCCTATTTATTGCCCTATCCTGCCTGGTAACCCCCTCACTAAATTGCGCATGGAAAACGGTATCCCATGCGTGCCTGTGGTGCCTTACGAAGAAGCCTTAGCCCCAGAAGAATGTGCACGCTTGGCTATCCTTCAAAAAGAGCGCTTTCGACTGGTCGCCAATCAAGATCTTTGCCGTAAATATGGTTGGCAGGCCGAAGACATCGTCTTTACTCCCCTAGATTTTGCCAGCTATCTACACGCTAAAGGTCGTGAAGCCTGGATTGTGGGCTCTCAAACAAGGCCGACCAGCATTCCTAAAAACGACATCGACATCCGCTTTTATATCAGTGAAAATCGCTTTTCCAATAAACCCGAGCTACAAGATAAACTCGAGTTTATCATGAGCCGTTTTATTCGCTGGAAAATGCGCCAAAAATCGCGAGAAGCTGTCCGCGCTGTTCCAGATAATATTTCTACGCGCTTGGCAATTTATGGCGTCGCTATCCAAGTGTTTACCCTTCCCCAGCAACAGCAAAGTCCCAGCTGGGCTCTAATTCAACTGGGTGCTTTGCAGATCAATGCGCATTACCGCGCGCAGCTGCACAGTATAAGCAGCTCCACTGGTGGCCAATGGAGCATCATGCGCAGCGTAGCGCGTTGGTCCATCGGACATACCTTTGCCACTGATCGCGCAGGTTTTATGACCGCTAAGAGTCACGCCTCAAAACGCCTTTTCCTTAACCACTACCCGCAATTCTTACATAATTTGATCTTCCGCCTGATGCTCGAAGCCAGCCATGGATCGCGCTTTTTGCATTCTTTGGATAGATCCAGTCCTTTATTGAAAACCGCCGTGGAAAAGTTTTTTAGCGAACATGCGCGCGATTTTGAGAGAGGGTCACCTGTGATTATGACCAAAAATCTCTTGCGCTATATGAAAGAGCACGCCCGCACCCCATACAAACGCTTGGCCGACTTCTTATATCTTCTTCTCGTGCTGCAACATCAGCCACAGGCTTGTGCTTTTTTAGCTCAGGCCTTTCTCGATATCGCCAAGCGACATGACGCCGATCTGCAGATTGCTTCCTTTGCCAAATTCGCCGAATTCATCCAAGTACACCCCACCTACACCGCTTCTTTTTTAGCGGTCTTGCAAGGGCTGTGTATTTGTTGTAAATGGACCAACCAAGACAGCCCGGCGGACAGCATAAAAGCCTATAAAGGGATGTCCCTAGAGGACTGGCGTCCCTATTTTATTTTTAAAGAAGCTCATTTTGCATTGCCTTTTGATTACTACTCTCCGCTTAACTTGTCTACATCTTTGCTAAAGCATTGGCCTATACTCTTTAAAATCCCCGAAAGCCACGCGCTTTTGCAAGGACTCTTTGCCTTTCTTGAGCTTCCCGTCAGGTATTTGACACAAGATCCTGCGCAATCCCTAAAGTATGTCATGGAAGACATTATAGCCGGCTTTCAGCAGCACTATGTCATGGAAACCATTGATCAATTTCATGGCCAAGGAACCGCTAAGATGTTGCATGAGGGCCTGTTTGCCTCTAGTATGCGCTCTCCTATAGCCTCATCTGTGGAAGCCTCCAAAGTCGCTGAGGCAGATGCTAAACGCAAAGAGTTCGAGAAAGTTCACACGATGCACTTATTGAAAAATGCCCACCAATCTCTGGCTACAGAGAATTCTCTAGAAGTGGGCCGCTTCATTATCCTCTTATGTAAACTCGCTGGAACTCTGCATGAAAAAGAATTAGTCGAAGATCTTACGCATCTAAACTCTTTGTTAGTGGCTATCCTAGCCTCACCAGAAAAAACAACTCTTTTCCATACGCTAAAGCAACAAATTGACGATTTCTTTCCTCATCTTGAAGCCAGCCTGCTCCACCCCAGACCTGACATACGCGCTTTGACAGTGCACTTCTACTTCCATATGCAAGATTTTCTTAGCCCTTACAATAGCCATCTCATCTTTTCAAAAATTTTAGCAGCTTGTAAGAAAGAAGATGTCAAATGCAAGCACAGACTTATCGCACATGGACTACAAAACTCTTTCTTCACAGATCCCCATCAGCGTCTTAGCTTGTACAGTGAACTGCTCTCTTCTGGCGATCTCAATGTGCTAAAACAAGCCTCTCAATTAGTTGAAAGCGCCCTAAGCGACTCTGTACACGACAAGGTTAAACTAGCTTGGCTTCCCACTTTAATGCGCAAGCTGCTAGCTGCACAATGTAATCGTGAAGCTTGCGAGCTATTGTTACACATGCGCAGACATGACAAACAGCTCTTTCAACGCTTTTTAGAAGCTTCTTATAATCAGGTTTTTCGCCAGCAATTAATCGAGGCGGCCAAGGCTTTAAGCTTTCTGCCTAAAGATCCCCAAGCCACCAAAATTGCTTGGGGCGTGCTGAGCTTGGTGCTCAAGGGGGAAGTCAATGAAACCTTGATAAAAGCAGGCAGCGAATTTTTTTCCAAAGAGATCGCCACGCAATTTTTGATGAAAAGCAAACGACCTAATCTGCCTAAGCGCTACCGGCTATTGCGCTTAGTCAATCGACTGCTGCACAACAAGGCCAAACTTTCTTCTGCTACGCATAAGTTATGCCTCGAACATCTGGTTGTAAAGTGCATGGAAACCAACAAAAAACATCCACGCCCTAGTGTATCAAAATCCTATCGCCAAATGGCTTTACACGTATTCAAAAAACAAGCTCTCCACCTCAAAAATTCCTCTGATATGCAAGCGCTCTATCAAATTTTTTTAGTGCGTATGGCCTCTCTAATTGAATCCAAACACGCCACTTTTATGTTTTTAGGAAAAGCTCTGCTTGAACACGCTATTCCCCTGAAACACCCTCAGCGAAACACCCTCAAGGGGCTACTAGATAAACAAATCCTCGATGCGCGATTTTTTGAAACCTTTTACCGTTTTGCTATAGATCTAAACCCCTCCCTAAATACACACAGTGCTTTCCAAAAAGCTGACTTCGATCCCCTAGCCATAGACATAACAGAAAAAGAGAGTAAAGAAGAAAAGAGCTACGTAGAAGACACTGCTCCACTAACTGGAACTTCTACAGCTTGGAAAAATTGCCGACAACGCGATTCCTCGGAAAAATTGGAACTAACCAAACGCGCAATCTTATGGCTTATAGATAATATACCCATAAGTGGTAAAGAATCGCATACACGTCTGCGCAACCACAGTCAATTTATCATCCAGGGACTCGTAGAAGGGGAAAAACGCCTTTCTGTCCTTTCAGAAGAGGAGCAGTTTGTTATAGCCGACAACTTGCTGCATCTCATAGAATTGTTGTCAAAGGCTTCGCGTACAGACACAGCCAATGAAGCTTTCCGTCTTTTTTCTCTGGTGGCCGGCATGCCGGTTCCCCAATTGATTCGCTTTAAGAACATCCACAATGCGCAAAAAAGGGAAGCTTTAGCTCAGAGGCGGCTGGACATTGCGACGATATTACTCCAAAACTCTCTGCTTCAGCGCGCTAAAAAGGCTCCTAAAGGTGAACTTCAAAATTTCAACTTTGAAGCGATGTACTTTCTTACGCGCTTTCTGCTTAGCTTAGACTTAAGAAGCGGCGTGGCTTTCCAATTTATGATTAGAGCTCTCGCTTGTTTGCCAAGAAAGCTTCCGCATGGGCTGGAATATACAGAAGTGGTAAGTATATTGAGCAAGCTATGTGCGCGTTCAGAAGGATCCTTGCGCACCCAGAGACTGCTTCAACATTGCGTCTGGCTAATGCTTGACGAAGGCATTTACAGCTCTTCAACCGAGGATTTATTTGCGGCTATGCAATTATGTGGTGCGTCAATTAATCATCGCTTGATCATCGAGAATTGTTGGCATCCTGTAGAGGAGACCATCAATAAACTGATGTGTAAATTGAAAGCTAACAAGATCAAACCCACCCGTGAAAATTTTTATCAATGGCTCGTCGTCCCTCTAATAAATACCCAAGCCTTGCTTGAATTCCATATAATAACTCGCACCAACGTTCTCAAAGACTTATTAGATATGACTCCCAGGAGCGAAGAGTGGCTGCCTAAACTATTACCTACTCCACAAGCTCTTATGCAGTATTATCAGTTTTTGATGCAAGGTTATGGCTTGGATATAAGTAGCTCCACCGCACGTAAATTGCTCGATATCCTTCCCCCGCTTTCCAGCCTTGATCCAGCACTTGAAAATATGCATACTATCTGCACCATCGAACTGAGCATTAAGTGCAGTGACGCGAAAAGTTTTCCGTCGATTTTCAGAAAATACGTGGGACTAAAATTAAATGAAAAGCTCCAGTTGTTACTTCCCATAGTTCGCGGTCTACAAAGCCTATCATCTATCACAGATTTCTATCCACAGGCCCCGGATTCTCTTTTTGAGCCCTTTGTCAAATCCTTTCTGCCTTTTGTAAAAGGGCTGAATGAATCTGAAATGCAGCTTTATTCGCGTTTATCTCTTAGAGCGGAAGCTTTATTAGGAACATCTGTCTTTGGAGAGTCCTTAATGGGAATTGCCAGCTTTATAGAGCGCTTTCAAAAGACTTCCGAAGCAGAAACTTTCTGTTCGCTCGATCTACAGTTTATGGACGGACTCTATGAAAGGTGTTCGGCCACCCTTTTTGAAAATTACTTAATGCCGCGCTATTTCCATTATTACATGTCAGACTTGTCCCCCGCTAATCAACAAATCGTGCTAAAAGCTTTAATTACCATTTACCAAAAGGAAATCTTAAACCCCACTTACGTAGAAATGAAAGAGGAAGAGGAGCAAAGTGGTGACGAAGAAAGCCATAATGATTTAAACGAGAGTTGTATACTTCCCTATATATGGGATGATTTTCTCGCAAGAGAATCCCAACATGCAAAATCTTTAATTAAATCGAATGTCAATGGGGAACACCTTAGGATGTTTGTTCAAAGATTAAGTAAGCTGCTTCAGCTTGGAGGATCAATACCCTTAGGATTAAATCAAATAGCGGCATTAATCAAAAAGCTGAAAGACTGCGTCTGTGTCCCAAACTACAAAGATCAATCCTCTCACCCAGTTCCCATCGAGTACCTAAGTAAATTGCTCGACTTTGCCACCGTGCATGGACCATTTAAACACCTAAAAGGTCCTATTCCAACCTTCATGTCGAATGAAGAAGTCCAAGACCTTGCTAACGAACACATAAGTCTACAAATG
>PLSG01000300.1 GCA_003164155.1 Parachlamydiaceae bacterium
TCCAAGTCAATTACCAAAGGTTTTACAACGCCAATAAGTCTAGCGTTATTTGTGTCAAGAGTCGTCGCAACTAAACTAAAATCAGACACCCCTAAATTGCTAGGGTTATCGCCATTGCTACCACCACCAGCGTTAATTTCTGACGCTGCGGAGACGATGTAATCTCGTAAGATTAACAACCTGTTACTTTATGACCAACTATCCGGAAATTCCAGATAGTTGGCGGACTAGTCATTTCTGCTAGTCTCTTCCCCTTTCGTCGGGAAGATCGGAACATCGCATATATTATCTTTAAATCTCAAAAATCTGACTGGTTCTGAGGTTCCATCTGATTTTATAAATATAAATTTAACATCCTTTTCGCTTGTTCTCTCACGGCATGATTCACAAAACAAATTTTTTTCGGGATTAATTTCGTTATGACACATCCCATTTCTACATCTAAATATCATTGGTTGTTTTGACATCATTTCCGCCCTGTCGTCATAGATTTCTCCTTAGACTTCCAAGTCAATCAGAAAAGGTTTATCGAGGACTTAAACTCAATCCTCGGCTTGACGCATAGACACTGCTAATCTTTCAGAAACCCAGGCCAAAACGCCCTCCTGATCCTGCAAAATTACTTGCTCGTTGATTCTTAAGAGCTTACGCTGCTATCAAGCATGCTGCACAATCATAAATGCAGCCAGTACCAAAGAAGGCAATTTGCGCATCAATTATATCCCTTTGGGGTACCTGTGCGGGCGGATCGATTCCACTATTACCCAATTGAATCGTGGGCGGTTGCAAGGCCCTTGGCCTCATAAAACGCGCTGTAGTACCACCGTTAGGCGGCATACTGATTTTATCACAAATTGTGATATAGTTCATGGTAGGCGTAGGAACGTACAAGAGAGCAGGCGCAAGCGACTGCAAAATCATAGGNNTCGGTAGACGAACCTAATTTACATCTGTTCTCGATCATATCTCTCGAGTGACGCTAACCTCGGAAGCGATGCTATGTAACGTATAGCGACGATGCCCTAACGGTGTTAGGCGGACCGAAATTTATGTATAACAATTATTTTAAGTAATGTAAAGCGGTTTTAATGTAAAGCGGATTTACATTCATCCAAGTCTCATTTTATTTTTGAGTTCCTGCATTTTTGCATAAGCGCGTTTCTGACCATCTTGACTATAATCCCCTGTGATTTGCTGATAGGGAGGTGATGCTTGACCAGAGGGCTGGTAATAGACGTTCTTGCGGTTGTTATCGATATTTTGCTGCACTGTAGGTTTTGTTTCTTTTGGCTTGTGAAGTCCGAGAGCTTTAATGTTTTTATAGACTAGTTTTTTTCGTTCAAAATTGTCAGGCATCTCAAGTATGGTTTCGGCGAGTTCTCTATCAACTTCATAAAGTTTATCTGCATGCCCCATAATTTCTTCAAAATCATTATTGGATTTAAGCCAATTTTGTTGCCTCTCTTGCACAAGTGCTGTTTGCACTGCTTTTTCGATTTCGGTTTTTGTTTTTTGGGTAGTATGTTCTTCGAACCGCTGAAACTTTTTCTTTAGTTTTTTGTGATCTACGTAGGGTTCTGCTTCATCTTCCTCTTCATCTGCTACTACAGGCGCTTTGCGTTGCGTGGCTTCTTGCGCTACTCTCTCCGCTTCAATCCGAGCGGCTCTTTCACGATCTAATTCGCGTTGATATTTATTTTCCATTAACCGAAAATTTCGTTCTTTGTCTTCGGCTTTTTGTTCCGGCGTAACTTGATCTTGCATAAATCTCCTTGACGTAGCTATTACATTTATTTAGTGTTATTTAAAACAAATACTTGATAAAAGGCAACAGTTATGAAAGTTAATATTTTAGATGCACATGATAGATTCAAGTTTGTCAAGAACCAAGGGCTAGATATCTCAAAAACATGTCAGGATATGATAGACGAAAGACCTTTTGGGCCTTATCCATTCTACATTTATGGTCATACGAAGACTTTAGGGCTGGATGAGAAGATTTCTTTGTTTCAGCAAGATATGAATGATCACTTGACTAAGATGACTAAACGTAAATATAAAACTCTTGCTGATGTCCCTGAAAAAAGACTCATATGGCAACCTAGACTAACAAAACCCAAGGTTTCAGACAATACAATGCTATTCAAGGGTTACCCTAGAACTGATTTAATTAAAGTGATTTGGATGCTGCCACAAAGAGAGTTATGGGAACAGTATGTTAAGGGTAATCTTACCGAGAATGAAACTGTCTCACAAAGCATCTACGATTATAAAAATAATAGAGAGAAATTAGAGGCAAAAGAAGAAGACGATCTTGACGATACAACAATAGATGCGATATACCGCGAACTTGCATTTAACGCGCGTGAAAATAAATTGATGGCTAGAATATATGGAGTCTAAACAATCATTTTGGGGTACTATGTACGTCATTTGTTGTGAATGTGATGAAGTTGTTGGAATCAATGAATGTCATAAATTTTGGAATAGCGAGAAGGATCGATATCCGACACATATTTGTCTGAAATGTCGAAATGAACAAAAAGAATCAATACAAGAAAGAGAGAAAATAT
>PLSG01000349.1 GCA_003164155.1 Parachlamydiaceae bacterium
TATTGACCCATTTGCAATCGTTCAATCGAGGGAGCTTTCGCGCAGGCCAGATCTGTAAATAATAGCTTAACGACGCACTAGAAGATACCAAATTTGCCAATAAAACAGAAACACAAGTTGATGTCAGAGATTGAAGTTTAAGCGGCGATTGGGTTAAAACATTAAATTCACACCTTTAAAAAGGCACCGCCATGCTGCACCTGACCAAAGTTTTTAGCACCTATCCCAGCTTCAGCACGCTGACCACTAGCATGGTGGCCTTNNTTTTACTCCCCTTGTTTTATGTATGGCAGCTTCCCTTCCATGTAGGGCCTCGGGGCTTAGGGGCGATCATCACCTTGCAAGTCATAGCCGAATTGGTGGTAATCACCCTATACAATAAATTGGCGCAGCATACGCCTTTACCTCGCTTGCTAGCTTATGGCATATGGCTTTTGAGTTTTGGCAGCTGCTTCTTAGCTTTAGCTCCGGCCTATGTCTTTCTGCTGATAGGTTCAGCGTTTCAAGGAATTGGCAACGCCTTGATCATGCCCACATTAAATAATCTAGTGGTGGATTATGCCCCTGAACATCGACATGGGCGCGAGCTCAATTTTGTGGAGTTCAGCCGCGAATTAGGGGGGCTTTTCGGCGTCACGCTGGGCATTTTGAGCGCGCCAGCCTACTTATGGGGATTTTCTGCTTGGAGAATAGCCTTGCTGGCAATGGTGGCTTTACTGGGATGCATAGGAATCATGATCTACCGCTACCTGCCTATGCCATCAACTAAAGCTAACCACACGCCATTTCTATGGAAAAACTTAGCTGACTTAATCTCTCTCCCCAGCTTAGTTGCCATTTGTCGCAACAAGACCATTTTGCTGATCTTTAGCGGAGAAATATGCTTCTTTTTCTTTGTGGGGACGCTTTCTTTCTTATTGCTATTTACCGAATTGGTGGGATTCTCAAAGCTGCAACTATTGTTTTTGATTTTGGCTTATTCCATAGGCAATATGGGCGGGTATTTGATGGGAGGAATGCTGGGCGACAAGGCCGCCAAGCGCTACCCCAACCACGGCAGAATCGCCCTGGCTCAAGTGGGCATTGCCGCCGCGGCGGTGATCTACTTCATTATCTACACCTACATCCCATTGCGAGCTTCTAGCTTTTCCCTCTTTGCCATCTTGATCATGGGTGGCGGGGTGGCCGCGCGCATAGGTGTATGTACGCCGCTACTTTATTCAGCCGTCAGCCTTAACTTAAAAAAGCAAGCCAGCGCCCTGCTGCGCCTCGTGCAGCTGATCGCTTTTAGTGTCAGCCCTGTCCTCTGCGGCTGGCTAGCTGAAGACTTTTATGGATACAGCGTCATCGCAGACGCCGATGCAGAAGTTGCTTCTGCACAGCATGTCATCAACGTACAAGCCCTGCGCCTATCTATGAAGGATATTACACTGCTGGCCTTCATCGCCTACATTGTCATCTATGGCTTTATGCATTACACCTTTTCCAAAGACCGCCGGCGGTTACCTCTATAATTTATCCAAAGCGGCGCATATATCGGAAAGATCAGAAATAGGCTTTTTGCATACACCTTTGCTGCAGATATATAGTGTAGTGCGTCCAGCCAAGGGAACTTGCAGTTCCACCTGAGGAAGCAGCTTAAAGAGATTTTGATCGTCATGCCGCCGGATTATGACGGCTTTATCCGGAATAAAGTTGGTGTAGATGTGCTCTAAAATCTGCGCTTTGCCTTCCTCTTGGGCATTTAAAGCTAAAACAATCAGCGGAACATTTGCGTCGTAGTAACTTTGCAGATTGATCAAATGATAGCAATAGCCTGGGGGGTAGTTGTCTAGGTAACTTTTCACAGCCTTTAGGATGTCTTCTACCTGGTTGAGATACTGCTCGTCTTGCGTGAGATGATAGAGCCTCAAGAGATTTTCACAATGGATCGAATTGCCTGAAGGCTCAGCTCCATCGGAAAAATGACAGCGCCTCAAAATGATATGTTCACTTTTGCCATCTGTCTGGTAATAGGCTCCCTCTTGCGCTTTGAATTCTTCTTGCAACATCTGCGTCATAGCTAAAACCCACTCCAACCACTCGGTATGGCCGGTAATTTCAAATAGCGTGAGCACGCCCCGAATTAAAAAAGCGTAATCATCTAATACGGCAGTATGCGAGCCCTCGCCATCTCTCCAACGCCTCTTCAGATGGCCGTTTTCCCATAACTTTAGCTTTATAAAACGCGCCGCCCTTTCAGTGACAGCAAGATAGCGCTTATCGCCCAAGGCTCCGGCCGCTGCGGCAAAAGCGTGGATCATAAGCCCATTCCACGATGTGAGAATCTTATCGTCTTTGAAGGGATGCACCCTTGCATTGCGCGCTTCAAAGAGCACTTTGCGATTAGCCGCCAGCTGGGATCCCAACTGCTCTTGATCGATTTTTTTCTTAGAAGCATACTCGGCCAGCGTTTCGCGCGTATGCAAAATGTTGCGCCCTTCAAAGTTGCCCAGCTCTGTCACCCCGTAAAAATCGCAAAAGACCTGCGCTTCGTCTGCCCCGAGGAGGCGATATATCTCACCTAACGTCCAGGTATAAAACAGGCCTTCATGCCCTTCGGAATCAGCGTCTTCGGCAGAATAGAAGCCTCCTTCAGGATGAGTCATATCCCTTAAAATATAATTCAACACTTCCCGGCACACCTGCATGTAAAGGGGATTCTTGGTGGTTTGCCAAGCTTCTAAATAGCTATTAGCTAAAATGGCATTGTCGTAAAGCATTTTCTCAAAATGGGGAACTAGCCATTTTTCATCGACGCTATAGCGCGAAAATCCACCGCCTAAATGGTCATAAATCCCCCCGCGATGCATCATATCCAGCGTGCGCTCTACCAAAAAGAGCGCCCGGCTGTCCTTGGTGCGCAAAGAGTAGCGCAGCAAAAAATTGATCTGATAGCCTATGGGGAATTTTGGAGAGCCCTTAATCCCCCCGTAAACCGGATCGGCCATCTTGAATAGCATAACGGCCGTGTCGTCGATGGTCATCTTCAAGGGAATCGCATCTCCCCTGCTATGGGCGTGAGAGGAAAACACCTCTACGATCTTAGTAGCCTGCGAAAGCACTGTTTCGCGAGTTTCACTGTGCCAGACTTCTTGTATGCGCGAAACTAACTCTGCCAATCCCATAAGCCCGTGCGCATTGTGTGGAGGAAGATAAGTAGCAGCAAAGAAAGGTTCTAGATCTGGAGTCAACACAACATTCAAGGGCCAACCAGCCGAGCCTTCCATCATACTTTGGGCAAATTCCATGTATAGGCTGTCCACTTCGGGCAGCTCTTCTCTATCCACTTTGATATTGATGAAATTGTCATTTAGCATTTGGGCGATTTTGGGATTTTCAAAAGACTCCCTTTCCATGACATGACACCAATGGCATGTGGCATAACCGATGGATAAGAAGATAGGCTTATCGTTTTCTTTAGCCAATGAGAAAGCTTCCTCCCCCCAGGCATACCAATCAACCGGATTATGCGCATGCTGCAGAAGATAGGGGGACTTCTCTCTGATCAGCCGATTGGTATAGGCGGGTTGATTTTCAGACATGGACTTCCTCATTTCGTAAGTGATTTTGCAGATTAAGGCGCGCTCCGCCCCACTGAACTACGCCTGGACAATATTTTAACATAGCACTAATTTTAACTTAAGTTCAACATATTTGAAATTCAGGCAAAAAAATGAAATTTCGACATGGTTCGAGGTGGCCTTGTTCACCTTTTCGGTCAAAATTTCGGCCGAAAAGATGAATAGGCCTAACAGTGCTGATATAATGGCTATTCTAAAAATTTTACAGGATGGGAAGGATTAGGACAGAAGATGAAAAAGATAAGGGAAACGGCTGATTATTAGGCAAAGGTTACTTAAAATTTTACAGGATAGGAGTTACTCTCCGTCAAAATAACGATCCCTGTAATTTTGGATTAAATACACGAACTATTTGGATCTAAGGAAATACCAATGAAATCATTACTTATTCTTCCCATCCTGTAAATTTTTCAGTAACTTTCGCATAATAAAATAGCCATCCCCCTTATCTTTCCCATCTTCTCCTATCCTTCCCATCCTGTAAAATTTTAGGATGAGTAGGATTGAATAGGAGAGACGGGAAGTTGATTTGTCCAAACTCCGGAACTAACAGGTGGCGTCTCTGGTATAACAACTTACGCAATTATTCTTTAGAGTGCGTGTCAATTTCACTGAGCTCTATTCTTTTGCCGCTATTGCTTCCTTTTTCTTCTTTGTCAATTTTCTTTGCTTCTTCATCTGTGCCGGGCATTACGTCTGTAATGGCTGCTTTGACAAATTCAATTTTAGAGCCGTCATACATCCGTAAGATTATGGTATGCTCTTGAATGCGCACCACTGTGCCTATAATGCCCATAGCTGTAACACGGTCCCCTTTTTTTAAGGCGCTGCGCTGGGTTTCCATGGTCTTCCGTCGTTTTTGCTCTGGTCTCCAGATGATGAAATAGCCAAAAAGTATGGCTATGCCGATCATGACAATAGTTTGCCAAAAGCTTCCATCTCTAGGGGGCAAGGCTTCTACCTCTCCCTCCGCAAATAAGCCACTGCTAAAAAACACGGCCTGCAGGCAGACTAAACTGTAAATCATTTTTTTCATATGTGCGAATTCCTTTTTTTGTTTCGTTAACTTGAAAGCTATCATAACCCATAAAGGGCACTCAGGACAAGAGCTTTAGTGAGTTGTGGCTATTTTGGATAGACGGCACAAATGCGCTGATAGAGATCGGGCAGCGTCCCTAAGCAAATGGCTTCGCGGATCTTGCGCATAAGATCCATATAAAATGATAAATTCTGCAAAGTCACGAGCGTTAATCCGCTGATTTCATCCACGTTCAACAAATGGCGCACATAGGCCTTTGAAAACTGAGAGGTATAGCATGGCACTTCCGGATCCAAAGGGGTAAAGTCATGCGAGTATCGGCCGGCTTTAATATGTATTTTTCCGCTCCATGTAAAGGCTGTGCCATTGCGGGCATTGCGCGTCGGCATCACGCAATCGAACATATCGACGCCGCGCATCACACTTTCGATGATATTGCGAGGTGTTCCGACCCCCATCAAATAGCGCGGCTTATTTTGCGGTAAATGCGGTTCGACAACTTCCAAAATGCCGTTCATGATCTCGGCTGGCTCCCCTACAGAAAGCCCTCCGATGGCATAGCCGTCAAAATCCATTTTTTCCAGCCCTTTGGCCGAAGCTTCGCGCAAATCGGGGTAGCAGCTGCCTTGGACGATGCCAAAGAGGTTTTGATGCGGCTGGAAATGATAATCGCGGCAAGTTTTCGCCCATCGCTAGGTGCGCTGCCAGGCCTTTTCGGCGGCCGCGTATTCGCATGGGTATGGAGAGCATTCGTCAAAGGCCATGACAATGTCAGAGCCTAAGATTTTTTGGATTTCCATGCTCTCTTTAGGTCCTAGAAAGTAGCGCGCACCGTCGATATGCGATTGAAAGAATACCCCTTCTTCAGTGATTTTATTCAAGCTCGATAGTGAAAAGACTTGGTATCCTCCAGAATCGGTCAACAAGGAACGCGGCCAATTCATAAAGGCATGCAGTCCTTTAGCGCAAGATATGACATCCATGCCAGGGCGCAACATGAGGTGATAGGTGTTTCCCAAGATGATCTGGGCGCCCAGATCGTATAAATGCTGATGAGTCAATGTTTTGACTGCGCCTCTTGTGCCTACTGGCATAAATACTGGCGTCTCAAAAGTGCTGTGGGCAGTCTGCAACACTCCAGCGCGGGCCTTTGAGTGCACATCGGTTTTTTCAATCGAAAATGTTAAGGATGGCATGTGTGGTATATCCAAAGCTTAGAAAATTAAACGCCAAGGCGCAAAAAAGGCAAAAGGGTAAGATAAAAAGTATATGATATGCTAGGCAATTCGCGCAAATGCTAAATTTGCTAAATTTGGACAGGGGCAAAACTAGACAACACGCAGCCTTAACAAATTGGCCGCCAAAGATCGCAAAGAACGCAAAAAAAGCATCAAGTGCGTTCAGCGAGCAGATAAGTGCTTAAATGATCGAGTTTTTGATAAGTGCACGTGCAAAGAGATTGCCTAGGGAATATTTCTTGAAAATAGGTGGTGTTATCGTAGCCAAAGTGTTGTGGCTGATAAATGATAAAATAATCAGTTTGATTATTTTGAAAATGGTGGATGATTTCATTGCGGTACTCAAAGGAAACCTCCGATAAACTCCAGGTTCCTATAACCAATGTTTTCTTTACATTGGGGATAGTACTGTAGTGGGCATGGTAAAAAACATGCGGATAGTCAGCAAGGTAATAGGAAGAGATGCGATAAATTTCTGGTAAATCAAGTATATGATATGCACCCTTATAACCTAAATCGAGTATCATCCTAGCGGTTTCCCCAATACCTGGCCCTATCTCGACAATCTGGTCAAAGTCTAGGATAGATTTTAGGCTCATGCTTTCATAAGTGAGAATATGGTGGGCAGACTTAAGCGTCCAACCCGAGGCCACGACAGTTTCCCACCCTTTTCCGTGAAGAAAAAATAAGGCTTGAGCATAACTCTGAGCGCTGTGACCACGTTTAGGCTCTTTTAAAAGAGCTTTCCATTGCTTGACCTGCTTGCCATTTTTGGCATTTATATAATCGATAACTTCGTTTGTATAGAGCCAATCGTGTTCATTTTCCAGCTCATAAATGGGTATTAAGCGCACAGACGGCCAATTTTTGAAATTTGCCAGAGGGGTTTCTTGCGGCATGGCTTGAATGACTATCGCCCAAAAGTCTGATTGTCCGTTGCTAGGGACTTTTTTTTTCATAAAATTTATGTGGGGTAAAAAAATTGTCAAACACCCTATTCCATGGCAACTTGCAGTCCAGAGACCAGGTAAGCGGCCATGCGCTGACGCGAAAGGCTTTCTTTGTCTGGATGCGTTTTATCCAGCAATTCACAAACTATCTCAAACTGCTCAGCTATTGGGCAGGCCT
>PLSG01000108.1 GCA_003164155.1 Parachlamydiaceae bacterium
TGGCCGATCCCACTTGCAGCAGTTGAATGGTATGCGAGGGGAGTTCGCTTAGCTGGTTGCTCATAAATTCAGCCACATTTGCGGTGACTTTTAAGGCCCGAATGGCTTCAATATTTATCGTCCACATGCTTTGGTGGGGGTCGAAGTTTAAATACCCTTTGTGGTAAAACATGTTGAGATACTGCGCTACAAAGAAGGGATTTCCTTGTGTTTTGCCGTGGACCAAGCTGGCCAGCTGGGCCGTTTGGTTATCTTGGCTGTGCAAGGCATCTTTAATAAGTTGCTGGATGGAGGAGACTTCCAAAGGGGTGAGAAAAATGGTTTCGATACTCCTCGCAGCCAGGCGAATTTTTTCCAATGCGCCTATGATGGGATGATTTCCCGCGACTTCATTATCGCGGTAGGCCCCGATGAGCAGCAGATGCTTGAGTTCGCTTTTGCTCATCAGCACCTCTAAAAAGGCGATAGATGAAATATCCGCCCATTGCAAATCATCCAAATAGATCACTAAGGGATGCCCTGCATCCAGAAAAACCTGCACGAAATTGAGGAAAACAAGGTTGAAGCGGTCCATGCTTTGCTGAAAGGCCAAAGGGGGTACGGCGGGCTGCTCCCCAATGATAAAAGTGAGCTCGGGGATCACATTGCAAATGATTTGCCCTTGGCCGCCTAAGACGTGCAAAATTTGCCTCTTCCTGTTTTTTAGCTTTTCTTCGCTCTCGCTCAGCAGCTGTTGTACTATGGACTGAAAGGCTTGGATAAACGCATGAAAGGGGATGTTTTTTTTTAACTGCTCAAACTTGCCAGAAATGAATATGCCGCGCTTTTCAACCACCGGCCGCATCAACTCGTTGATTAAGCTCGTCTTTCCAATTCCCGCATACCCCTTCACCAGCACCATCTCGGCACTGCCGGCACTGCATCTTCCAAAGATCTGCAAGAGCTGCTGTATTTCCGCTTCTCGCCCATACAGCTTCTGAGGAAGGTGGAAATGGTCGAATAGGTCATTTTTTCCGGCTTCAAAAGCAATGGTGTTTTCCCCTTGTGAAAGGAGATGGAAAACCTCTTCTAGATCGCTTTTTATGCCATAGGCGCTCTGATAGCGATTTTCTGGATCTTTCTTTAGGCACTTCATAATGATATTTGAAAGCTGTAGGGGAATACTAGCATTTATGTGGTGAGGCGGAATGGGGGTTTTAGTGATGTGCATATAGATGAGTTCCAGAGGATCCTCAGCGCTGAAGGGCAATTTTCCGGTGCACATCTCATAAAGGGTGATGCCCAGGGAATAAATATCAGTGCGATAGTCAATCAGGCGGTTCATCCGGCCGGTTTGCTCAGGGGACATATAGGCAATCGTGCCTTCTAATAAACTCGGGGCTTCCATATTTTGCACTTCGCGTGAAAGCAAAGTGGAAATGCCAAAGTCCGTGTAGACTACTCTGCCGGTATCCGCGTTGAAAATAATGTTAGCTGGCTTAATATCTTTATGCATGACGTGGGCATGGTGAATGTCCCCCAAACCCTCGGCGAGTTTGAAGCTCATCTCAAAGAAAAACTGCTGGTCAAACTTATCGGATTGCTTCAGATGAGTTAATGGTGAACCTCCTATGTCTTCCATAATGAGCATGCCCAATACATCATCTTGGGTCATTTCATAAGCCTTAGTCACAAAAGGAGAAGCGATTTTATTTAAGATGTCATATTCCCGTTTCAACTGCCCCATTAAAATGGCAGAAGGGGGGATTTCTTTAGAGACCTTGAGAATGACGGGTAGATGATCGCTTTTGCGTATCGCGCGATAGATAGTGATATCCCACTTTTCATACAATGGACCTAGCACCTCAAACTCAGAAAAAGCAGGGGAGGAAGCTTGCGAAAAAACAGGCTGAGAATCCATTGCTCTCCGTTTCAGGATTTCATAAGTTGTTGCGGAAGAGGAACTCATTTACTTTGTCTATGCATATCTCTTTGTTGTATGTGTTATAAAACTCAGAGGCTTTCCTCATCGGATCGCCGAAGGCAAATCTTTCATATAGTTCTTGTCTAGAACTAAACCCGCTTCCCGCAATATCCCACGCTAAATGGAAAAGCCTGATTCTTTCATCCGCAGTTGCATTTTTACCCTGACAGTAGATGTCTATATCCTTGCGAATTGCCGAGTTCATGGTCATTTCCCCCGGCAAGGATACGAGTGAACTTGCACTGAGCTGTTGAATGATTTCTCGCAATTTTGGATAAAGCTTTGGGTAGAGAATCCGGGCAGTATATAAAGGCTTATAATCGGGGGTCATAATACCCCATTGGTTAACTTTAGCATCTGCTTCGCTAGCTCTTATGAAAGCCTTCATTGTCTCCAGAGTAATAATTGCTTTTGAAATACTTTCTTGCACGTGAGGGAAGATGGTGACTCCGCTTATTTCAGCGATGCGAAAAATGACTCCCAAAATAAACTCTATTTTTGCAATATCTTTGTTGGTCGCTTGGTAGCACATTTGCGCTAAACAACCTGAGGCTTCTCTAAAAGTATTGGATACATGGATATCCTCGAGCAAAAAGACGCGATCCCAGGGGACTAATACATCGTCAAATACCACTATAGCATCTTGTTCGTCAAATCGCGAAGCAAGCGGATGGTCGTAGTGAGATGTCATTGCAAACGACTCTCTGCAGATCATTTTAATTCCGGGTGTTGAAAGGGGAATGGCAAAGGCGAAGGTATAGGGAGCGTCTTCTTGAGTCACTTTTAGGTGCGTTGAGGGGAACACTATAATTTCATCGGCAAGTAGAAGTGTGACGATCATCCTGGATCCGCGAATCACAACCCCTGCTTGATTCTTTTCGACTATGCTTGTGATTAGGTGAGGATTCGGCTGCATGCGCGATTCATAGCTTTTATCAATAGCTGGATTCGTCATGGAAAATGTGAGAAGCAGATCGTTTTCCCTGATATACTCATAATACCGTTTGATATTTTGTGCATATCTAGGCTCTTTTACACCAAAAATATCAGCTGCCGATGCCATGGCCATTAGGCAGCTATTGAGAAAATCAGGGGGTCTGGATAGCATGCCAAAAGTGTCATTAGTCCAATAATTCATCATTTTGCGCCGTTTGAGCAGATCTTCCATGGTTTTGGGTGGTAAGAAACTCATGCCTACGCGATCGCCCGAGAGAGGCGATAAATAGGTCATCTCCTCTATGAGCTTGGGATCGCCTTGGATATCGTAAAGCCGGGCTATGCTTCGCGCTATCGAATAAAACACGGGATGTTGGCTGTAATTGCTAGTTATCTTTTCCCCGTCTATCCATATTTCGCGGGGTGCCTGGTCGATGGCCTTTAAATATTGCTTGCCTGTCCGTATGCCCATTCTCAACTCCTGTGAATGAAAAGATAAAAGCTCAAAATATCTCGACTTTATGATTTTTTTTGGGCCGTCTCCCCAGGGAAAAAGGGGCTGAATTTGCATTTTTGTTCGAAACCAATCGTCGAATGCCGCTTGGTTTAGAACAAAAATGCAAAGATTGCCCCTTTTTCACAGGGAGGAGGCCCCAAAAAAATCATAAAGTCGAGAATATTGCAAAATTAGAAAAATTGGCTTTTTTTGGAGCTTTGGCGCACTCTCAATCTTATTTTTAACTTATACCAATGATATTTTATTCGCCAAAGAATTTTATCGCCTATCCTTTTTTCTACTTCGTACAAAGCCTAGTCTTTACAATATGTGTTCGCTCTGAACTCAGTGGCTGTAAATTGCCCATCGACATATAGTGATTGTGGTAAGCGCTATGGGTGATACCACTGATCAGCTGATTGCACTGGCAAAAAAAGTGAATCCCCATCCACCTAAGCGCGAACATGACATGCTGGTGACGGTGGGTGAGCGGATTAG
>PLSG01000091.1 GCA_003164155.1 Parachlamydiaceae bacterium
GTGAAAGCATCCTATTCTTCACCCGCGAATGGGGGTTAGGGCATCCTATTCTTCACCCCCGAATGGGGGTGAATGCAAAATATATGGGTAATGCTAAGGGCATCGCCCTGGGTTAGCATAGTAAAAGTTTCGCAGCCTGTAGGGCTGCAAGAAGGCATAGTGAGCGAAGATCTGTCGGCGTACCCTGCTACGACTTGCTGTGCCTTCTTGCAGCCCTACAGGCTGCGAAACCTCAATTTTGCTTACCCAGGGCGATGCCTTGGGCTGTTGCAGTGTCAGCCCTTCAGGCTGAGGAAAGGTCTAATCCAGCCTCAATTTTAAGATTTACAACGTACTAGGTAAGCTAAGTAAAATTCCGCACCCTCGAAGGCGTGCTGTATGGTGAATAAAACCACAACGTTGACATGACAAGACTCCAAGGAGCTTTCATGTAGGTCTAACTATTCAAATCTGTAAATTCTTTTTCCTAAGAAATTTCGCATGCTGGTAAAGTGGGGATGAGTTGAACATATGCCGATATGGCATCATTAGGATTTTATAAGTTACACGCTCTTTCCTGCTCGCCCTTTCATGGATAATAAGGTTACTCTGTCCCCTAATCTGGTTTCTCAGGATTAGGGGATTTGCAACTTGGGCTAATAGCCCATTTATCGAAAAAGCTTATAGGCTAGAGTGCCTTATCTGGAAATTCAGGTCAGACACCCCCTGGGTTCCTCCACGGGGAGCTGACCTGTTGCCTAGTTATGCCTTATAATTTCGCAATGCCGCCTATATCGATATCAAAACCAGCATCTATAAGTTCTGGAAGACCGTGTAACACATCTTTATATAGTCTATAATGCTCCACCTTGCCTGCATGCTTTAAGGTAAGCGGCGTATACTTTCCAGGTCCACTGCTGGGGCGTATTATCCAAGAGCCCTCTGGTTTGTTTGCTAAGAGATATTCAGCTCGATCTCCACTTATATTGTGTAAATAAAGATGCGTCCGCTTCAAAAATTCAGCCTGTGTTAAACTGAGCATTTCACTTTTTTTCAGCTGTTTTAGACCATGAGCTTGCATGATTTCAGCCAACTCTTTAGCCTCAATATCTCCAGCAGTATAAGCAGACAAGAAAGAAGGTGCTTCCTCACGCGCAATTTTAACAAATCCAGGAGAATTTATCTGTACGTAAAAAGGCACATGCTCTGCATACAACTGACCAGTCATACTGGACATAGGATAGGAGATGGTCATTTTTAAAGCTTGCGTGGAAGGACGCACTATAAAAGGAAACAATTCTGGAAGATAGCCCATCGTAAGCTCAACTAAACTGTCTGTTAAAGACGTGAGATCTTGCAGCTGGTTATGCAAAGGATGAGTTTGCAATAAAGGCTTCAAAACTGAAAACGGCACCGTATTCAAATTTGTAAAAACTTGACCAGCCATCTGCGGAGACATAGGGGCGTAGGCATGCCTGAATCTTTTTGCGGTGTAGATTAGGCATTCAGAGTTAAACGATATGCATGTGCGATGAAAGTTTTCAACTACAGTGCTGCTAAGCGCCGTTCTAGTTTTGCTCAAAGCATTCATAACAGTGACACGCTTATTTTGAAGCATGGTAAATCTCGTCAAATAGCGATGAATGGCTATCATTTTATTAAGCAGCTCATCTCCACTACGCCTAAGCTCGAATTTAACAGCATCCAGTCCGTCACTTCTTGCATATTCTGCTAATTTATCGCGGAATGCACTAAACTGCTCTATGGCCTGGTTAAATGTCAAAGCCACTTCTTTGAGCATTTCTTCTTGAAGGAATCTAATATCTCGATCGCATTCATTTCTGTCATTCACATTCTTTAGATATTCCTCTAGGTAATCTAGGGAACTGATCAGTGAAGATGCAAAATTATAATCATCGGGTTTAGTCGTGAGCACAAAACTATTTAAACCTGTGATCAACTCGAGAACCTCTTTGTGGTGTGCTTCCCAATTTCCTGCCGTATTAATGGCCTTAGCCCTTGCCACGTCGGAAGAGTCGCGTGAGTCGCAATTCATTAAGCCTAGCGCCGATCTTTTCAGAAAGCGATAGCTAGCATAGCGAATCCCTTGCTCAATGACCGAAGAGGAAGTCGGTACATCTTGCGGATTTAGACTTTGTGTGCCCGAATCTACATCGAAAGAGCCCAGCATGCTATCGCCTTTTAAGCGCATTCTTAAAGCAAAAGGCTCGGCTTTATAACCGGTGCAGTTGAATTTAGCGTAAATAGTCCTCGCATATGGTTTATTAGGCAAAGAGGCCAAAAGAGGCTTTGTGCCAATTCCCGAAGCAATTCTTTTATCCGAAGAGATTTCTACCGACGAAGCTCCTTCATGCATTACGCCTTCAAATTCGTAGTTACCTCCTTCAATCATTAATTCAGTATCACGTAGAGCTAAAGTTACAAAGGTGTTAGAAGCAGCAGCCTCGGCCATTTTCAAGGGAATTTCATTGCTTGCCTTCACCAGAAACTTCCTTCCACACATTTCCGAACTAATCAGATCTAAGGTAGGTTGATATTTTTCGCTAACCGAAATGGCCACCACGTTCAAAGCCAGATTTTGTGCGCTACTTTGACTTAGGTTTTCCATGGCTTGGCGGACGGCGGTAAGCTCACTTCGCGCCAATTTATCTACTTCACAGTCAGTAAGCAGAGTGATTACCGGATTGATGCTTTTTTTATACGCCTCCACAAACCAGGCAGAAGCAAGCATTAGAGAACGCACGGGGGAGATGATCTGTGTACCGCCCTCAGCTTTCATAGAATCAATTTTAGCAGCCAACTGATCTACATTTTCGCCCACGCGCTGTAAAGGAATCAATACCTGCGCGCTTTCAGTAAATGTCATCACTCCAAAAAAGTCATCGGGGTGAAGATTATTCAAAGCTATTTTAAGTCCTGCTTGGACGTTCTTCAATCGTCCTTCCTCACCCATACTACCGCTGACATCCACGGCAAACATAGCGGCTTGAGGAACGCTATCTCTAAATTTTGCATTTTCTTTGCTGCAGATATCTATGGCTACGATAATACTTGGGGACATATCTGCTAATTTCGCAGGCGCTTTCATAGCATGCAATCGGCAAGTCATGATATCGGAAATAGACAAGCCTTCGGTTCCCCTAGGAATGCCGGTAGGAGGAACTGAATTCCACGTTCTCACAAATGCGGCCGCACATGGATCAGAGGGAAGAGCCAGCTCCGTTAAAGGCTCACACAAATGCATAATCGAATAAGGTTGGGCTAGCTCTCTTTCCGTCTGTATAAACGAAGAAGCCATAGCCCTGAGATTCGCCATACCTACTTCCCGAGATAATTTTAGGTAGTGCTCGATTAAATCCGTGCCAGATCCTGGCAAGGCATTAAAAGCTCTTGCTTTTTCGAGACTCTCAGCTGCCAGCCTTTTGCGTGCTGCTTCTTGTACTTCGGGAGATTCTCTTTCCCTATAGCGAGCGCTGCTTAATGAAGATGTGTGAACAGCTTGGTAGTTTCCTACGCTTTGCATAATCTGCAAAATTTCAGACTGAGTAACAGGCGGAATAGGCGGAAAAGACACATGCGGAGGAAAGCAGGTGACAGCTCTTCCCAAGAGGCGCGTAGAACTTTTCTGTTTTGCCTCTTGTTCGCCCATTCCCAGATCCCATAAAGAGAGGGAAGTCGATGGTCGGGAAAGAAAAGGCGTTGATAGGGAAGAGGAAGACGATGATAGGGAAGGAGAAGAAAACAATGCAGCAAAGGAAGAAAAAGCAGATGATAAAAAAGAAGACGATGACGGAGTAGACATTATAATAATACCTCGTAATTGATGGTTTTCTAATTTCCAAGCAAAACTTCGAATAATTGCTAGAATTCTAGTTTTTAAAACCTCAACAAACATGAACATTAAAAACAAACTCTATTTTTAATGAAAATTAAAACAAGCCTAAAAAATACCCAAACAATTACATGCCTCTAATTGATTTTAAGATAGAAAACTAAACTCAACTTTGCGAAATCCACCAAAATGTAAGCATGAAAATGAGTAAATTCTTTTTCCTAAATAAATTCGCAAGTGTTCATAAAATGGAGGTGGGTTGAATGTGCACAGCGGTACTATCTGTGCACTCATGATAAGAAGG
>PLSG01000341.1 GCA_003164155.1 Parachlamydiaceae bacterium
TAAAAAAAGGAGAAAAGATTTTTTCTTTGATAGCCGCTGAAATGCCGATGCCATTGTCTCTAATTTTTATTTCCACATTTTTGCCTAGCAGGTACATCTCGATCCACACACAGGGACGATAGATCGCGCTAAGTGACTGCTTTTCCAAATGCTGCTGCTTTTGCCACATGGCATAGAAGGCGTTATTCAAAACGTTGCTGAGCGCGCGATAGATATCTGCATATGAAATGAGCAGCTGGGTGATAGAAGGATCGAAAGACTTGACAATCTCAGCGCTAAAATGGGGATACTGCTGGCAAAAGAGCTGGTAGGATCGGTCGATAGCTTCTTCTAATAAAGAGAGGATGTTTACAGACGTTAAATTGTCTGCTTGTCCGGCTAGATGTTCCAGCATCTTGTTGACCGCCGAAGTGGCAATCATCCCTTGGGCGACCACCTCNNTCAACATTTCGCTGATTTTTTTTTGTTCAGCTTGGGTTAAGGCACCAAGATGAGATTTAACGAGATCTACCAGTTCGCGCAAGGTCAACAAAGACAGTTCAGTAAAATTCACGATAAAGTTCAAGGGGTTGCGCACTTCGTGGGCAATGCCTTTGGCCAATGGACCAAGGGAGCCCATTTTTTGATTTTCGACTAGTTTTTGCTGAGTCTTTCTTAACTCTTTAGTGCGCTCTTCAACTTTGGCTTCTAACTCGGCATAGAAACGGGCATTTTCCAAAGAAATGGCCATTTGAGAGGCCAATAGTTTGAGGATATTTAGGCGAGACTCTGAAAAAGCGCCTATGCTCAAGTGGTTTTCAAAATACAAGATGCCAATTAAAGTGCCATGGAGCGCCAAAGGAAGGCACAAAATCGAATACACTTTTTTAGCAGCAATATAGGGATCAAGCGTAAAGGCCCCTTCTTCCAGGGCATTGTTCAAGAGGACCTCTTTAAAGCTGAGAGCCACATAATGTACGATAGTGCCAGGTAAATCATCGGCTAGGGATTCTAATGCCACACCTTTTAATAATTGGGCTTGCTGGTCTCCTACAGACATGCGAGCTTGAGCAATCAGCTTTTGATCTTTGGCTAAAAGCAAGATAATTTTATTCGCCGCGGCAGAAGTCATTAAAATCTTCATCATTTTCGAGATCAGCTTATCTAAAACAATTTCGCTAGATAGGTTTTGGGACACTTGCATGATGGTGGTCAGATCGAACTGCTCGCCTGTAGACCAAAGCGTCATGCCGGGAGAAGTAATCGGTGAATCTGAGAGATGTTGTTCAAAATCTTTGCCCCTGTCATGGCCGTCTTGTAGCAATATTTGGTTTAGAAGCGTGCTATAATGTGTTCTTAAAAATGTGAGCTTTTGAGTGCCTCCCCATTTTTTATAAATAAGGTAAGCCTCATGCAAGTAGGTAGAAGCTAAGCGCGTATTTTGCCCTTCCAAATAAAATTTGCCCGCCAATTCGCATGCTAAGGCTTCGTCTAAAACATATGCATTGGCTTTGGCCGCAGCGATAGCTTGCTCATACCTCTCGGCAGCTGCTAAAGGATTTTGTTCGATGCGCGCCATTTCTGCAGAAAGAAGTAGATATTTTTGCAGATAATTCATAGGGGCTGCCTCAGCCCATTTTTGAATGCGTTTGAGCAGTTGTTTAAAGATTTTGATATCCTGCCGGTTGGCTGGTTGCACGCTCGATAAGCACCCAGCTAGCGCGAGCGCATAAAAATAATAAAAAATTTGCCACATGGGGCTCGCGGGAAAATCATCGAGACTCGCTTGTCTACAAAGGGCAACAGCTGCCTCATATTGTTCATTTAAGTAAAGAGCGGCAATACGCCAAGGCATATAATAGAAATAATAAGCGGAAATTTTTAGGGCCTGCGGCGGCAGCCACTTTTCGATCCATTCTTTTGGAAGAGGATTCGTGGGATCTGAAGTCTCACCTTTAAGACAAAGCACATATTCGCGCATCACGTGTATGCGAAATATATTAAAGATGTTTTTGGATGTGAGAGCGATAGTGAGGATTTCTTCTATCTCTGTCAAAACATCGTCCAGATTAGGCGTAGTCAGGATTTTAAATAGGGCAGCGGAGCTCAAACTCAGCCCAGCAAAATGGGGCGTTCCCGAAACCAGGGACAGGTGGGCTAATCCGATTAACTTTTCAGCTAAATCAGTTTGAGGATGTTTCCATTGGTCTATAATGGAATAAAAGCCATGTACAGCTCCATAATACGCTTTGCTGCCTGGGTATTTTTCCGCGACTTGCATCCCTAGGCAGCCCACATCATATCCCTTCTTATATTGTTGATAGCTTTCTGAGATCCAATAGGTCGCAAGAGCTTCAATGATAACTCCCAAGTGTTCAGATGAGCCATATTTAAAATGCGCATTAATCACTTTTAGCACATACAGGCCCCAATACTTCGTAGAAGTCAAATACATAAGATGAAGTAAATCGCACAAGTGCTGCACCATGCATTTGGCACGCTTATTTTCGATTTCTGGCATATGTCGCAAAAATTGCAACCCTTTGAAAACTAAGTTACACCGCAGTTTTAGCTTCTCTAAAAAAAGATCCCAAGAGGTGGTTGGCAAGTGATTTTTTAAGCCGAAAAGCTTAAGGCTGTCCACGCCAAAAAGCAGGGCTTCGGGAATTTTTCCATTTTGCAACAAACTCAATAGTTTTAAACGATAGAAAAGGGCTTTTTCTTCAATAGTATGGCTTCTTTCGATGACTTTTTTAAAAATTATATCCGTCGCTTCGCTATTGCCCAGCATGGCATGACATGTGGCCAAATTCTGGTATAAGTTAAAACTTAGATCATACTGCGTTTCCCAAAGATCTGGGGGCAGCCCTTTTAAGCCAACTGTCAAGTAGTCTATTGCCGTGGCAAAGGCTCCTGAATGGATGGCTTTTTCCCCAGCCCACAAATTTAACTTGGCCAACTCTATTTTTTCACGGCTGTCGACGAGCAGTTCAAAGCCGTGATTCATTTGGTTGGCGATGGCAATCGCCCTATCGCTTAGCATTTCCACAGGAGTCAATTGAAGCAAGGTTTTGCCGATCAAAAGGTGTAAGGCCGGCTTTTCGCTGTCCGTTAAGAGCTGATACGCCGCCTGCTGAATGCGATCGTGTTGAAATCTATACTCAAGGATTTCAATTTCTTGGGTTTGGTGTTGGTTTTTTTCTAAGAGCTTTCGGCTGGAAATCTCGATTAGCAGCTCTTCTTCNNGCGTGCTGCCGTTAACTTGCGCTAAAACCTGTAAATCAAAAGAGCTGCCTATCGCAGAAGCACTTTTGAGCAGCGTCTGAGTGTTTAAAGAGAGATGCAGAAGCTTTTTAGTCATTAAGTCAGCGACATTTTCAGTGACTTGCAGGGCTTCAATCTGGTCTAATTTAATTACCCACTCACGCTTGAAGACGTCGAAGTCGATGAATTGATTTTGATAAAGGGTCTTGATAAACTGTGTGACAAAAAATGGATTGCCACGCGTCTTTTGGAAAACCAAGCGGGTGAACTCATCGATATGCTGAGGGGCGCCATGCAAACTATCGCAGATAAATCCCTTGATAGATGGCAGATTTAAAGCGCTAATTTTTAAGGTTTCGCATTTTCTACCCTCTTTATTAAGCATCGCAAGCATATTTTGCAGGGAAGGAGGGACCTCTCCTGTTTCGGTTTGACGATAAGCTCCAATCAGCAAAAGATGGCGGAATGTGGGATTGCTCATCAACAAATACACGAGCTTAAGCGTAGCTTCGTCAGCCCACTGCAAATCGTCGAGAAAGATGACCAAAGGATGCTCGACATCTAGCAAAGCCTTAATAAAATTGAGGAAAGTAAACTGTAAGCGCTGGCTGGAGTCTTCAAATCCTATCTCAGGTACAGGCAACTGCTCGCCGATGATAAGTTTGAGGTCGGGAATGACTTCGATCATCAGCTGCCCATTGGAACCCAAGGCTTTTAAAATTTTGCGTTTCCTTTGGGCTAATTCCGCTTCACTTTGGATCAGCAGTTGCAATACGAGATTTTCACAGGCTTCGATAATGGCATGATAGAGCAAATTTTTTTTCAAGTGGTCGCATTTTCCCATGACGAAGTATCCATTCTTCTCGACCACATATTTTTGTATCTCCATGACCACTGTCGATTTACCAATGCCGGCGTTTCCAGTCACAAATAGAATTTCACTCAAGCCAAGCGAGCTTCGTTGAAAAGACTGCACTAGCGTCTGAATTTCCTCTTCCCGACCATAAAGTTTTTGCGGAATCTGAAATTGCTCCTGCACATCGTTTGTGCCCATTGGAAAAAAATCGATTCGCCCTTTAGTCTGCAGCTCTTCGCGGCAGGCTATCAAATCAGATTTGATGCCATAGGCGCTGTTGTAGCGATTTTCCGCCACCTTGGCCATGCACTTTAAAATAATATTCGATATCTGCACCGGGATAGTGGGATCGATTTCACAGGGAGGTTTTGGTTCCTTTGCAATGTGCTGGTGGATAAGCAGCATGGGATCGTTCGTCTTGAAGGGAAGCCTTCCAGTGATCATCTCGAACATTGTCACGCCCAAGGAATAGATATCCGTGCGGTAATCCATCGCCCGATTGATGCGTCCCGTTTGCTCGGGCGAGATATAAGCGAGCGTTCCTTCAAGTAGTTCTGGAGAAAAAATGTGGGT
>PLSG01000224.1 GCA_003164155.1 Parachlamydiaceae bacterium
AAAATTTTAAACACAAAGAAACACATAAAGAACACAAAGGACACAAAGGACACAAAGAAGGAGCAGAAAAAAAATTACAGGCTCGACTAAAGCCTTTAAATCTCATCTTCCTCTTTGTGCCCTTTGTGTTCTTTATGTGTTTCTTTGTGTTTAAAATTTTTTAAATTAGAGGAACGAGGGAATGGATTCTACATTTTCTCTATCCTCTTTGCCTACATTCTAAGTGGGGTTGAGGTCTGGCAACTTTTCGCGTTTAGGGCTTGCGGTCGGTCTCTCCTTGGATGCGGCATCGGCAGTGGCCTTGCGCTCTGCCGGCACCTTTGCAAACTGCCGGATTTTTTTCTGCAGGATAACCGCCCAAAAAATAACACCCAGAAGTAAAATCGCTAACCCTCCTATGAGGAAGTAGAGGAGGATGGGGTGCTCTTGAGCTGCCGGCGCTGGAAGGTTTCTAACGGCTGGAGTCTCCACGGCAGTTGGATCCATTTTTTTGAGAGTACTTTCTGGAGCCGATAAAATGTGCACTGTCTTAGCCGGTATGCGCGTGATGACCTTTTCATTTTTTGCCATATCCCACCAGGTTAGCGATAGCTCCGGCAGAGTCAGGGTACCGGCTTGTTGGGGAATTAAGGTGTACTGTTCTTTTCGATGGCTTTTGATGCGCCCATCTTTTCCCTCATCGCTCAACTCGGGTTTGTCGGCGTAGATTTTGAAGTGCGCATCGCTCATTAACTGGTGGTTTAAACTGGGCAGTTGACTCGAGGCTATCCCCTCAGCTTCAATTTTAAAACCCCGCGTAAAGGGTTCTCCTACTTGCAAGGTGGAGGCGCCATTCCAGGTTTCTTCGATCTTTAAGGCACTAGCCGGCAGCCAAGGGTTCATGCCAGCTATGGGGGGTTGCACTTCTATAATGGCTTCCTCTGTCGCCAATGCGAAGGTTTTTAATCTCTCAAAACCATGTATCAGGGAGGAGAGGGCAAAGTCATCGTCAAAAGGGGATCTGCTCTGGTTTTTTCTCGGTACCGGAATCGCACCTTGAATGACTATGGAGGGGATTTTCAGAGATCCCCCTTTTAAAGGGGTGATGAGATAAGCCACCTCGATGATACTCACATTTACTCCACCGACCACCTGCTTATACATTTTCGGTTCGCCATGCGTCTCGATAATGGCGTCCTCGAGATTGAAATTGGGCAGCTTAAGGTCTGCTAAGTCCCTTTTTGAAACGATTCGCACGGTGTAGACGAAGGGCTGACTTTTATAGGGCTTGGCATTGCTCACATCTGTACTGAGCAGCACATCATTCTTATCTGAACTATCAGCACCAGTAGAGGGGGCAGCTTTAACCACCTGAAGCGCAATCGGATCACTTGAAAGCACTCCTTCAGAGGTGTCGATGGCGATCGAAGGGATCAGCGTAGAGCCTTCGCTAAGCGGAACTAGGCTAAGCTTCCACGTAGTGCTTGAAGTGGCCTGTCCATTCATTACGACCGTATTGAACAATTGCTGTTGCGAGGCGATAGAAAAGGATTTTTTCAAGGCGTCAACCGAAGGGGCTGCTTTGGCTGTGGCATCTTTAAGCGTGAGGCTTAAAGTAAAGCTCTCTCCTAAGTTAATGGGGTTGTGGCTGACGCTGGCGGTAAATTGTCCTGAAAACAGGAGCGCGGGCAAAAGGCACAACGTGCATATCAAATGTTTTGCCCTCAAAGTTGTACAAAGTCGCGTTACCATGGGTCAATTCCCTCTTTCGTTCCATTTCTCTTGGATTCAATATAAAATTTGTTCTTCAGAAACATTTTTGGGTCATTGCTAATTCTGTCCAACCAAAGATCGGCATCTTGGTCTTTTTGCGATTTAGTAGCCTGCACTTCTCGCGCTTCTTTTTGTGTGCCTTCAGCGCTGGCCGTTTCCCCTTGTTCGGTCTGCGCCGCTTGCGCCTCATCAGAAGATTCATTGGGAGAATCTTTAGCAGAGTCTTGGACAGTATCTTTAGAGGAAGCTTTGGAACCTCGAGAGTTTTCGCGCTCCTCTTTTTGTGATCCCTTTTTTTCTTCGGCCGCGCGATTTGCTTGCTCCTTTACATCTTCGTCGCCACGCTCACCTTTATTCGCTTGGGATTTTTCAGATTTTTCACGGCTGGAGGAATCTTCAGAGCCTGCTTTTCCTTCTTTATTTTCTTTTTCAGAGCCGTTTTCACTTTGATCTCCACCAGAATCGGCATTTTCCGAGTCAGCGCCATCTGGCGGTTGTTGCTCTAACATTTTTTTTACGAGCTCGAGATTTTGTTCGGCTTTGGCGTGGTCGGGCCATTGCGCCAAGACATCTTCGTAAGCTGCGATCGCCTCTTTGAGTTTTTGCTGCTGGACCAAGGAGTTCCCTAGGTTATAAGCTGCATGGGAGGCCACATCACGGCGAGCAGATTGGCGGAACATTTTTTCCGCTTCGGCGAAATTGTTCGCCCTATAGTAGGCCACCCCTTTTCTGTAGGGATCTTGAAAAGTCTCGCTAGCGGCGGTATAGTCGCCGGCATCCCAGGCTTGCTTTCCAAGTTCTTCGGAATTTTTAAAGTATTCTTGGAAGGGCGTTGCTTCGACTTCTATCAGCGGAGTGAAAAGAATGAAACTGAGGATTATAGCAAAGACCGATCCCCTTCTAAACCACCACAGCATAATAGGTAAGGCTGGCAGGATCATCAAGTAGAAACCCTCATCCCAAAATTGCTTTTTCTTGCCTATCTGCATTTGCGCCTCGGCTTGCCTTCCCAACTCTTTTAAGATCACCGCTTCTTCATGGTCGGAATAATGCGCTTGTAGATAGCGCCCATTGCCTACTTGGCTGATCTCGCGGAGCCTTTCTTTTTCTAGCTTTGAAAAGATGGGCGCCTTACTTTTTTTGGAGGGATGCGTCTTAGCGTTTAGAAAAGCGCCTTCCTCGGTGCCCATGCCCATGACATGGATGACCAATCCCTTCTCGGCGAGTTTTTTCGCCTTCAGGATAGCGCCGGCGTCTTCAAAGCCTCCATCGCTGATGACTAAGATAGCTTTATTGTGGCCAGGTTCTGCCGTCAACATGGTGGAGGCCATATCTAAGGCGGAAGATAATTTGCTGCCCTGCACGTGAATTAAATCGGTTTCAAGCGAGGGGAGAAGATGGCGGATGGTTTCCTTATCCTCAGTTATCGGAGTGATCATATGCGCATCTGCGGCGAAGGCGATAAGCCCGATTTTAACCCCTTTGGAAAGGTTGAGGAGGTCCTCGATCTTTTGCTTGGCGCGCACAAGCCGCGAAGGCTTGATATCTGCGGTATTCATCGAATCAGATAGATCGAGCAATAACACCAAGCTTTGATCTTGTGAAAACGTTTCCATTTCCCGCAAATTCCACCTGGGTCCTGCCAGTGCCAAAGTAAGGCAAGCCCAGACGATGGACCACACCAGCAGTGTTTTCCACAGTGAGCTCTTCTTATGGGGATTATTCAGCAACAAATGGGGAAGCAAATGGCTGTCGATGAACTTTTCCAACTGATGCAGGGGGTTCTGGGCGCGATAAAAAAAGAGAAAAGCAATCCATGCCAAGGGGATGGCGATAGCGGCCCACAGCCATGCAGGATGGGCAAAATGCAGGTGGTTAAGATTCACTGGCCATCCTCCTATATATAAGCTGATACAAAGTAAGCATAAGTAAAAACAGCATGGCGCAGCCCAAAGGATAGGCATACAATGGCTCACGTATCAAAAATATAGTTTGGTTGGACTCCGTTTTTTCCAAAGTGTCGATTTTGGCATATATGGACTCCAAAGCTTTCTGATCGGTCGCCAAAAAATACTGCCCGCCGGTCAGGGCGGCAATTTCCTTCAGCAAGCCCTCATCCATGGGTATCTTAGCCATGCTATATCCTCCAAATTGTGACGGAAAGGGGACTGGTCCATTTTTGCCGACTCCAATGGTGTAGATGCGAATGCCATACTCTTTGGCCAGCTTGGCCGCTTCCAAAGGGGGGATGCTGCTGGCGTTGTCTTCTCCGTCGGTCAAAAGCAAGAGCACACGCGATCCTTCAGGGCTCTCGCGCAGCGTTTTGACACTCAATCCGATGGCGTCGCCAATAGCTGTGGCGTTGCCTGCCATACCGGAGACTGTGTCATTTAACATGCGGCTTACTGAGACCGTATCGAGCGTGAGGGGCACGTGCAGATAGGCATTTTCACCAAAGGTAACCAGTCCCACGCGATCTCCTTGCCGCCCGAGCGTGAATTTTCCCACTACATCCTTGGTAGCATCCAGGCGGCTGAGAGTCTTCGATGCGGTTGAAAAATCAAGCGCTTGCATCGAACTGGAAATGTCGACGGCGAGCATGAGATCATACCCTTTATTTTTCACTTGCTTGAATTGATCCACTTTCTCTGGCTGCATCAAAGCTATTACCAGAAAAAGCCACGACAGTGAAAGGAGGATGAAAAAGGGGATATCCTGTCCTTTGGGCATGGATGGAGCCGTGGAGAAGGCGCTTTTTAACCTTTGGAGGGCGGGAAAATGCAGTTCAACTCCAGGCTTAAGGCTATCTTTTCTCGAAGGTGCACATTTTCTGATAAGCAAAGGCAAGGGCAAAAGTAACGCAAACCAAGCGCAATAAAAATGAAACATCTAACGCACCCAACGTAACTGGTCAGATCCCCCTGGAGGAACCGGGGGGATCTGATCTAAAATTTTTAGTAACTATTTACATTCCCCTGATCCAATTTCCTACGGTTCCTCCGTGGGATCTGACCAGTTACCGCACCCAACTCCTGACGGCTTGTATTAAATCTCTAATGTGGCTAGTGGATAGCGGCCTATTTGCCGGCGCATAGGGCAGCTCGATTAAAAGCGTTCCCTTTTTTTCCCAGTCGAATTTTTTGGGGTCGCGTTCGGCCAGCCATGTTAACCAAGCTTCTCCTGTCAACCCGGCGCATTCATTTCTAGGAAAACGGCGTAGGGCGATGCGGCGCAAGTACTCAGAAAGCTCTATGGCGATTTCACGGGCGGTGGCCTCCGACAGATTCTTTTCCAAAAGAGCCAATCTCTGAAAAGTGTCATTTCTCCAGCTGCGCATAAAAGCCAGCTTGCGGGCTATAAAGTAAGCCAGGGCACTGGCCATTAAAATCCCCATACCCAAGGCAACCCACCAACCAATGGCCAAGGGCCAGGCGCTAATGGCATCTAAGCCTTCGATGTCTTGCAAGTGTTCCAATAGTGGGTTCATCGCTTCTTCCTTTTGGCTGCATTTTTCAATTCCAGCATGAGGTCCCGTGGAATATCCGATTCGGTAGTCAATTCAATCAGTGGAATCTTCCATTTAGAGGTGGCTTCGGATAAGAGCTGTCGGTTTTTTTCCCATTGTAAAGCGTACGCCTCTCTTCCTGCAGCATTCTTGGTGTTGACTTGAATTTTCTCTTGGTCGTTGGCGCAAAACCCTACATTGCCGAAGGGAAAGATGCTTTTGTCGGCCGGGTCGTTGATCGCAATGAGCACCACATCGCATCTTTTGCTAAGCCGATTCAGGCTGATCTCGTGTGGGAAATTAGCGTTGATGTGCATAAAATCGCTGATGAGATAAATCAGCGACCCGGCATGCGCCGCCTGATCGATTTGTGGCAAAACATCTTCTAGCGGTCTGCTGGGCTGATCCTCTGGCGGAGCGGCCAGCGTTTTCAGCAGGGCGCAAAAGGCTTTGCGTGTGCGCATGGGGGCGAAAAACTGCTTTCCTCCCGGCACATCGCCAAAGAGGCAGGCGCCGACCCTGTCTTGCTGGTCAATGCCTTGCCAGCCAAGCAGCGCTGCGACGCGCGCCGCTTGGATCGATTTGAAGGTGCCTCTCGTGCCAAAGCGCATGGCCGCATTCATATCGACGCAGATGGATATATGCCTTTCACGCTCTTCTCTGAATAGCTTCAGATGGGGCGCGCCCGTTCTGGCAGTCACCCGCCAGTCAATGCAGCGGATATCGTCTCCGGCTACATATTCTCTGACGGAATCAAATTCCAGGCCTTGTCCGCGGTAGGGGGAAAGGCGATTTCCCGGAAGAGGGGATTTGACCGATCGGTGAGAGGCATGTCTCAGATCTGATATCCGCTCTTTTAATTCAATTAAATCATTAAAATCGGGATAAAGCATGCAACCTCAAGGGATAGCGACGACTTTTAGCAGTTTTTTTATTATGTCATTTCGCGAAATTCCATCCGCTTCCGACCTAAAGGAGGGCATGATCCTATGTCTCAAAATCGAGGGAGCCACATTGTGGATGTGCTGCGGAGTGACATAATCCTCTCCTCTTAGCCAAGCGAGCGCTTTGGCGCAGCGCAGCATAGCGATAGTTGCCCGAGGGGATGCTCCCCGTTCAAGCCACTTTGCAAGCTCTTGGTCGTATTTTTGAGGGGTGCGGGTCGCCGTGATCAGCGAGACGACATATTTTTTCAGGTTTTCGGAAATAAATATCTCCGATACCGCTCTGCGGGCACGCAGCACTTCCTCTTTGGTGGTGATAGGCTGGGGTGTGGAAGAGGAGGTGTATTGTCTTTTTTCATCTAGCTCGACAATTAGTAGCTCTTCGTGGGGACTGGGGTAGTCGATTTCAAGATGCATCATAAACCTGTCAAGCTGCGCTTCGGGAAGCGGATACGTGCCTTCCATTTCGATCAGATTCTGTGTGGCCATGACCAGGAACGGCGACTCCAGTTCATGGGTGACGGTACCACTGGTGACGGTGCGCTCCTGCATCGCCTCAAGCA
>PLSG01000530.1 GCA_003164155.1 Parachlamydiaceae bacterium
GACTCGGGGCTGCGGTCACTGTGGGCTTTGTTCAGTCGCCCGAGGCTGGCTCTCGGAAATGAAAAAATCTCTTTTATCTGATTTAAAACGTGCTTTTCCAAATATAATATCTCTTATGGTTTGTGAAGGCGTTTCTCAATGATTTTCTTAGGTTGATGCCTATGTCTCGGAGGGACAAGCTGTGGGTTAAGTAGACGGGGGAAACTGAGCTCCTTAGATCTTTCTAAATAACTTCTAATAAATACCTTAAATTTAATTTGAAAATGAAAAGCGAATTGTGAGCAGTATGTCATCGAAAACTAATTTTTTATTTTAGGTTTATCGGTTATGCGATGCTTTTTTTTGATGTTCAATTTTGTTGTTAAGTTTAAAATTATTTATTGTGTTATAGTTGAGTTGAATGATTTTAAGTTTTTTCCTTGATTTTTTCAGTTGGTTAACTAAAAATGGAATTATGAAGTTGTTGTGATTTAAATAAATTCTTTGTATATGCCTTGGAGGTGTTTTATGATCGGCGATCGCAATGTTGCTGATACAGTCTGGCCAGTTCCCGCAAAATCTGATGGGCAGGAGGGATTAGAGAAGGCACAACCCTCTACGCCTCAATGGAAAGGTAGGGGTGTAAAGAAAGAAGATACTCCTTTAGCGGAAAATTCTAGTGTTGTACCCCGGCCGGGTTCTTCTAAAGTTCCCGATGCTCCTCTTTTAGAAGCTGAAAGTGAATTGCCTAAAACGCGGCTTGTTAAGTCCGAGCCTACAAGTAAAAAAGCGGCTAGCGATTTTGATCAGTCTAAGCACGCTAGAGCCATCGCCCTAATGGCCCATCAAGTGGCTAGAAGCTCACCCATAAGAACCCCTTATAACCGCGAAATTGAAATGGGGGCTGACAAAAGGCAACTCAAGCTCATTGCTAAAGAAATAGCTAGCCAAGCTGCCAAAGAAAAAGCGCGCCTAGGAAAAGTGCCTTCGGCAAAGGAGTTGCTCGAACTTCCCAAATTTGGCGCTACTCAAAATCCGGTGACTAAACTTCTCGGCGTTACCTATGTTCCAAGAGAAATTTTGAAGGAGCAAATGCTTCCAATTGGTACTTTGACTTTGGATGGGGTGAACGCATGTTACCGAAAAGACGATCTCATCTCCACATTGTATGTGCTGATAGCTCAGATGGGTGAGGATGACCCTGTCAGAGATAAGCTTCTAGAAGGGCTAAAGGAAATTAAAAAGTGCGATCCTTTTGTGGAGATGTCACAGGTAAAGGCGATTTTTAGCAAATGGGAGGTCAAGGAATTAAAAGTGGCTGGGTTTGCTCTGAAAAAGCCTCAGGAGTCCAAAGCTTTGCCCGTAGTGACCAGAGATCTTGAGCATATACTTCAGACTTTAACTCCCTATGTCTCTTCAGCCGAAGTGCTGAAGGTTAATGCCAGCCATTCCAAAAGCGCCGTTAGTGTGCTAGAAAAGGCGGCAAGAATTAGCGGACTGGTAGAATCGGGATTTGCTTTTAAATTGGGTCCGGAAAATACGCGCGAACTTGCGGCGGGTAAGTTTTTGACGACTTTAGGTTTACAGTATCGCGTAGTCCCCAAATTAGAAGTTCAAATTGAGCAAGCCATGTTGTCTGGGATCGCGCATCCCGAGGGCATTGCCAGTCGATGGTTAGATGGTGCTCCGCTTCCTTTGAAAGAAATGCGCGATTACGCCGCATGTAAGGCAAAATTGCTGCAAGCGCGTTTTCGCGCAGCTGGCGATACTTCGGAGAATCTCATCGATTTGCTAGACAGCGAGAATGGCATTTGGACAAGGTTGGCAGACTTAGAGCTGCAAAATAGCCACATGGTAGAAGAGCGCAAAAAAATAAACCAAGCCTTGGTCTCGGCCCAAAGAACGATGTTTAAATATGCAAATCAAAAACGTCCCTCTCAAAGCGATAAGGAAAAGATATTAGAGTCTCAAAAAGAGGTTTTGAGGTGGGAGAAACAGGTGGATGAGTGTGAACAAAAGATAGCCGCAAATAACCTCGCGCTGTTTCATTTAACCGAAAAACGAGAAACCGTATGCGCTAAAATCAGCGAGCACAGTGCAGATGGAGCACAAAACATCATTTTGAGGGACACATATAGAGCTACCGAAAAGAGTAGGCAGCTGCTCGAGGTGGAGCGGCAGAAACTACAAACTGCACTGGATCTGCTCTTGAAGCAAATTGAGCAGATCTCTCCAAAGAAATTTTCCTGTTTCAACCGCCAGGCGGGTCAGCGCAAGCAAAGGGAAGCGCGGGAAGAAAAGGATATTTTGGAGAAGCAGCTCGCCGCAAAGGATTTAGCTCTTTTTGAAAAGGATAAAACCCTTTTGCAAATAAAAAATAGTCTGAATGCCGCTTTAGATGAAATGCGTACGCGCCCCCTAAAGATTTTAGGCGAATTGCAGCTGGCCTTTGAGCAAAGTAAAGCCAAGCTCATGGAAAAAGACGGCACACTACCTTATTTCAATAAGAGCACCTCCTTGGAACTGAAAATGGGTGAAACAGACCAGTTGGCACTCCAAATATCCCAAAGCGTGGTAGAAAGCATCCATCAGCTGGAAGATGCGGACGCCTTGTGTTGTTCCTACGATTCGCATGCTGCGCAGTTTATCCAACAAGCAGATGGCTTATACAGCATCGACTTTGCCAGGTATTTTGCTCCACATGAGGCAGTGGTAACCCCTACAGCTACTTTTGCGACCTTTCGCAGCTGTTTATTGGACCATCCTGTGGCCGATCTGCCTTTGTCGGATGAAGAAATTGCGCAATCTCTAAATTACGACATGCATAAAATTGAAAGCGAGTGGCAAGCGGCCGGTATCTTGGGAAATGCTCAGGAGTTTGATGAGGCTGCCCGGCAGATTTCTAGTTTAAAAGCCCTGAGAGATCTAGCTGGTACGAATAGCCGGGAAGCCAATCTGCAATTGGCTGTAGACTTTAAAATGAATTTGGAAAGCTCTTTAACGGATGAACGGCTTCAAAGGCGGGTGGCTGCCTTTTTTGTCAAAAAAATCGAAAAATGGCAGTCGGCGTGCTTTCGCCAAATTCACCCCAAAGCTTTTTTGCGTTTAAAAATGCGAATTGATGCCCGCCAAAACTATCTTAGAGCGCAGCTGGCGGCGGGAAGGCCCGCCACAAGGAAAGAAGCCATGCATGCCGAGTACCCGACGCTTTCCCCTTTTATTAAAGTCTTGGAGCGCCTGACTGGCAGCCCTTTTGAAGATCTCGGCATAAGCGTGGCGAAAGGCAAAGCTGAGCTGCGCTCTTTAGAGAGCATCATTGGAGAGGCTGAAAGGCATTCTATGGCTACGCCTGAAGAACTCAAAGAGATGCGCGAGGCCTTAGCCCAAATTCGGCGGGAGGGGTGCTCTAATGCCGAACTGTCCACCACCATGGCTTTCCGCGCAGCTTAAATGGGGCATTTTATCCCTTCGGGATTACACCCTTAGCATTACCCATATCCTTTATTCACCCCCGAATGGGGGTGNNGGGCAAGCGAAGCGCAGCCCTGGGGAGATAAGATAAATATTGCACCCCTGAAAGGGGTGCGGGCTGCATAAAAGACGTTAATGAAATGATGTAGGAGCATCTATTACAGATGTGTCAAAAACTTTGCTTATTATAACACAGCCCGCACCCCTTTCAGGGGTGCAATACTCATCATTGCCCTCCCAGGGCTGCGCTAGCGCTTGCCCTGGGCTACATGCCCCCACCCCCATTCGGGGGTGAAGAATAGGATCACCCTCAATTTTAATCCTTACAGTGTACTAGGTAATTCGCTCTCATTCGGGGAATTTGATAGTTACCCAATATCAGGTCAGATCCCTCATCCAAAACACAAAATTTACCGAGCAACATGCACAAGCTATACGTTTTAGACGCCTCCGCTTACCTCTACCGCTCCTATCATGCTATTCGCCACATCACCAATGCCCAAGGGGAGTCCACTAATGCCCTTTTTGGGTTTATCCAATCCGTCCAGGCGCTGATCGCCGATTTTAAGCCCACGCACCTGGTAGTGGTATTTGACGGCCCGCGCAGCACTAAAAAGCGCTTGGAGCTCTACTCCGAATACAAGGCGCATCGCAAAGAAACTCCCCCCGATCTTTATTATCAGATAGAGTGGGCACACAAGTATTGCGAACTGATGGGCATACCCCAGCTCAATGTCCCCGAAGTGGAAGCCGACGACGCCATGGGTAGTGTGGCCGTATGGGCGGCTAAAAAAGGGGTGCACGTATATCTTTGCACCAGTGATAAAGATTTTGGGCAGTTAGTGAGCGATCAGGTTTCTATGCTCAACACATACAAAGACAATCTTGTGCTGGGACCTAAGGAGGTCGAGGAATTCTATGGCGTGCCACCGCATCAGATGGTCGACTTCTTAGCCATCACCGGAGATGCTTCCGACAATGTGCCCGGCATAGCGGGTTTTGGTCCAAAGACCGCCGCCCAGCTTTTAAAGCAGATGGGTACTTTGGAAAATATACTGCAAAATCCGCAAGCGGTGTCTGGCAAAAAGAAGCAAGAGACCATAGAAAATAGCCGGGAGATAGCGCTTTTAAGCAAACAGCTGGTGACCATAGACACCGCCGTGCCTTTTCCGGCCGAAGAAGATTTCTTTGTGGTCCGGTCGCCCGATCTGCCTCATCTGAAAGAGTTCTTTGCCAAAATGAACTTTAATTCTTTACTGAAAAGGCTAGACGCCTCGGTCAATCAAGCCGCTAATCAATCCTCGGATCAAGCTGCGGCCCAGAAGTACGCCCCTGCTGCCCAGATATTGCCCAAGCGAGAGCTTGTGCAGGACTTAGAAAACGATATCGAGAAGGATGCTCAAAATTTTGCCGTGCATGCCGGCGCCTCGATGCACAAGCACAAGCAGGAGTTTTTGCAAGGCACTCTATTTGATTTAGAGCCGAGGGTGCCATCTTCCGCTACCTCCCATGCCCACCAGGCAGAAAATGTTTCTTATACGCTTGTGGATGACGAATCCGCTTTGGAAAATCTGCTCCAGGAGCTAGACAGGCACTCTGAAATATGCTTTGATACCGAGACCACGCATATCCATCCCCTGAAAGCCGAACTAGTGGGCGTGGGTTTTTGTGTAGAGCCAAAAATTGCCTGGTATATCCCGGTGAACGGCCAGTTAGGGCTGCAAAAGGTGCTGGGCGCCTTAAAGCCCTTATTCGAAAACCCCCATAAGGGCTTTTATGCGCATAATGCCAAATACGACTATCTCGTGCTGGGCAATTACGGCATCACCGTCAAAAATATTTGCTTCGACACCATGCTGGCCTCCTATTTGCTCAACTCACACAGCCGCCGGCATTCCCTCGATACATTGGCTTTGGAATGCTTTGGAAAGGTTAAAATCGATATTCAATCCTTGATCGGCAGAGGGAAAAAGGAAATCAGCATGCGCGATGTGCCCATCGAAAAGGTGTGCACCTACTGCTGCGAAGATGTCGACTACACCTGCCGCCTAAAGCATCTGCTGGCTGGGCAGCTGGCCGAACGGAAATTGGGACACCTCCTGAAAGATATTGAAATCCCCTTGATGTATGTGCTGGCCGGCATGGAGAGGCGCGGCATTTATATTGACGTTCCCTATCTGCACAATATGTCCGTGCAGTTTGCCCATCTGATCCAAGGCTTAGGAGAAGATATCTTTGCTTTGGCTGGCGAGCGGTTCAACCTCAATTCGCCCAAACAGCTCAGCCAGGTGCTCTTTGTGAAGATGGGCCTCAAACCGCCGAGAAAGACCGCTACGGGCTTCTCTACGGACGTCGATGTGCTGGAGTCTTTGAAGGCTCAGCATCCCATCGCCGCCAAACTGTTGGAGTACCGCTCCTTAGAAAAACTGCGCTCCACCTATATCGATGCGCTGCCAGGTGAAGTCAGCCCTCTCACGCATAGGATCCATTGCAATTTCAACCAGTCGGTCGCAGCCACCGGACGGTTGGCCTCTCAAGACCCCAATCTGCAAAATATCCCTGTGCGCAGCGAGCTGGGGAGGCAGATCCGCGGAGCTTTTTGCCCGCAGCTGCCCGGCTGGAGTTATCTGGCGGCCGACTACTCGCAGATCGAGTTGCGCATCTTAGCGCATATGAGCGAAGATCCCAACCTGGTGGCGGCTTTTGAAAATGGCGAAGATGTGCATGCCTATACCGCCTCGATCATCTTTGACGTGCCTTTGAGCGAGGTTAGCAAAGAACAGCGCTACCAGGCCAAAGCGGTCAATTTTGGCGTGATTTACGGTCAGCAGGCCTTTGGCCTATCTCAAGAGCTTGGCGTAGATGTCAAAAGCGCGGCAGCCTTCATCGAGATGTACTTTCAGCGCTATCCAAGGGTCAAAGAATTTGTGGAGGAATCTAAAGCCCGGGCCCATCTCACCGGTAAGTCGGTGACCTTAACTGGCCGCGAACGGCTCATTCCCGAGATAAACAGCAAGAATTTGTCTTTTCGCGCAGCGGCCGAGAGATTGGCCGTAAACACCCCGCTGCAAGGTACCGCGGCGGACCTGATCAAACTGGCTATGATTGAGGTTGACAAGCGGTTAGCGCATACTAAATGCGCCGGCAGCATGATTTTGCAGATCCACG
>PLSG01000383.1 GCA_003164155.1 Parachlamydiaceae bacterium
GCTGGAGGAATTCTCGCTACAACGCTAGCTTCCAGCGCTGGGCTAAGCGCTCAGTACTATACAGGCGGATACGGTTATCAGCAATCCCGCACGGCGCCGGCCCTTGCGCCAGCTATTGCCCTGGGTGCTATAGCCCTTGCCGCCATCATTGCGGTGGCTGTGCAGAATTCTGAAAATAGCCATGGACATTGCGGTTCAAATTAATCAATCTTAAGAGTCCCTGCCAAGCGCAGGGCTAAAACAGAGGAGTTTTAACATGAAGTCTTTAAAGAATTGGATAGCTGGTGGGATGCTCGGAGTATTGCTGTTGTCTGGCAGCGGACTTAGAGCTAACGAATGTGCTCAACCTTGCCCTCCCCCATGTGATCCAGGTTGCGGATATCAAAGCTCGCGCTGCTTATCCGAATATGCCCCCACAATTGCTATTGGAGTAATTGTAGTTGGCGTAATCATCGCCTTTGCCTGCTCAAGCAATAGCAAGCACGGCGGCGGCCACCACTTCCACGCGCATCAATAAAAAGATACCGCCACGGGCTGATTTGAGGGGTATTGCTAAAAGAGCGAGGCTTAGGCCTCGACTCTATTGCAATATCCCCATTCTTTTACCACTCAACTCCTCTGTCGCAACGCCTCGTACAATAGCAATGTCGTAGCCATCGCCACATTGAGCGAATCAGCCACACCGCGCATCGGAATACGCACGCGATATGTAGCCTGCTCCATCCACAACGGCGACAAGCCGAGTTGCTCTGTCCCTACAGCAATGGCCAGTGGGACAAGCATGTTGGCTTCGGTATACATATGCTCGCCACTTGGCGTAGCAGCCAATACAGAGATTCCTCGCTGTCTTATCCACTGCATAGCCTCTTTGCCTTCCGCCTCGATAATGGGAATGGTAAACAAAGTTCCCACACTCGCCCGAACCACATTGGGATTGTGAATATCCGTGCACTGATCGCATACAATCACAGCATCGACTCCTACGGCATCGGCTGAGCGCAATATAGTGCCCAAATTGCCCGGCTTCTCTATGGCTTCCACCACGATTAACAAAGGTGACTTATTGCCGCCAAGCACATTGTCTAGATCGGCTAAACCCAAATGCGCTTGCTTTGCAATGGCCAGCAGGCCATCGGGACGGTCTCGATAGGACAATAGGCGAAATATCTTCTCCGTGCAGGGCAAAACAACCCTACCATCCCCTTCTATACTTCTTATGAGAGCCTCCTCATTGGAGCCTAAAAAGAGTTCAGGACATGTAAACAAAGTCTCGATATATCTTCCGGCCTCATGCGCACGCTTGAGCTCCCGATAGCCCTCGACTAAAAAATGCTGGGTCTTATCGCGTGAGCGCTTATCTTGAAGCTTGAGGGCGTATTTGACTTTAGGATTTTGGGCGCTACTGATTAACATGGGCTAACCACCTCGCATATGTACCGCTGGGCAAAGCAAAAACCCCTGGCTCCCCGCTTAAAACCATTTCTCCAGAATCTATGCTGCCGCCGCAGCCCTGCATCATCTGCACAAGCAGATGTTGCATGGCAATGGGGGTGAAGCCCGGAGTGTGACAAGAAAAGCAAACAAAGAGGGGCGCATCGCTCAACAGATTGCGGCAGGCGCCTAAAATATCTCTGATGTCTTCCTCAATTTTAAAGGTTTCCCCTTGGCTTCCCCTTCCAAAAGTGGGAGGATCTAAGATGATCCCATCGTAACGGCGACCCCTTTGAATTTCGCGTTTTAAAAACTTGCCTACATCGTCGACAATCCAGCGAATAGGCGCTTTTTCCAATTCATTAAAGGCGGCGTTCTCCCTCGCCCAGGCCACCATCCCTTTAGAGGCATCTAAATGGCACACCCGCGCCCCAGCCGAGGCCGCAGCTAAGGTGGAACCGCCAGAATAGGCAAATAAATTAAGCACCTCCACATTTGGGTGAGTGGATGCTTTGGCTTGGGCAATGACGGATTTGAGCATCTTCCAAAAAGGTTTTTGCTCGGGAAAGATGCCCAGATGTCCAAAATCAGTCTGGCTGATTTTAAACACCAGATCTTCCACGTTTATCCGCCAATGAGCTGGCAACTCATCTTTGAATTCCCATTTATTTTCTTGTTTACGCGAAAAAAAAGCGTCGGCTTTTTGCCAAACGGCATCGGGCAATTGCGGCGCCCAGACGGCTTGTGCGGCAGGACGAGCGATTACATAGGGGCCGAAGCGCTCCAATTTGCGTCCATCGCCGCTATCGAGAAGAGAATAGGAATTTTGCATCATCTTTTAGTCACATTATGGTTAGAAAGGGTTAAAAAGGGTTTTGAATATAGACATTTTTCATTTTACCAGCAAGGGATCTTTGGTCTTAGCAAAAATCTGGGGAAAGCCAGAAGGCTGCAAGAAGAAAAAATAGGCGCTCCCCGCGGGCAGAGTGGCTTGCACGTCTTTAAGTGCGACGGCAAGAAAAACCACGTTGGGCGTGTCGGATGACTGCACAGTAAAAGGGAGGGTGTAATACATGCTGATTTTTTCATCCCCCTCTACAGAGGGCTGCAGACTTTCCACCGCCGTTAAGCTAAAAGAGCGGTAATAAGGCCAAGTTTTAACGGCAAACATCAACTTATCCCCCATCACCTTTCCGCTGTCCAAAAACTCAGGCGGACGCCTGGGCAGCATGGGCTTGGGAGAGACGAGCTGCTTGCCCGAGTCTATGATGCGAATTTTGGCTTTTCCGATAACACCACTGATCTGCAGCCAATAAGGAAAATAGGAAAGATACATTTCTGGATGTTGTGGTAGATATACATCGATAGATTTACCCGAAAGCTCGCTGCCATCTTTTGGCCATACGGTGTGCCAGGCGTCAAAGGGCACATCGTGTATCTGATGGCCGCCGACTATCATGGGAGGCTGCCAGATTTTGCGGAAGTCAAAATCGCCTGAGCTCTTAGGACCGATCCGCTTGCGCTGCTGCTCGGGCACCTTATACAGGCGCAAGTTTAGCAAGGCGCTCAAGAAGTTATCGGCTTTCCCCAAATCCATCCAGCCATTCTTTGTAAAGGAAAAGAACTCCAACATCTGTCCTGAAGGCAGATCTATCTCATACATCACCCAAGAAGTATGACAAGGTGCGCCATTTTGCACCCATGCGGCCCAAGTTGAATTTTGCAAGTTGATTTTGGAATCTGGCACAGTGATCTCTTCCATGACTAAACTGCGCTCAGTCTTATCGTAGATATGCAGCAACGTATAGTTTTTATTAGAGGACGTGACGATGAAATCGCCTGTCTGCGCCCGACCGAGATTATCCCTCAGATAGAGCTCTTGGGCGGCTTGGATAGGCATTATGCACATCGTGCAGCTAACCACAAATAACGCTAATAATCGCAACATCGTACACATCCATTATATTTTTTACAGGCCTGGATAATCTTTTCGGTCAAAGAATCTAGGAAAATTAAACGCAAAGAAAAACACAAAGATCACAAAGCACGCAAAGAAGACATGGAAAAAAATTTAAACACAAAAAGAAAATATTTTCTTTTCTCCTTTGCGTGTTTTGTGATCTTTGTGTTTTTCTTTGCGTTTAATTTTCTTCTTAATATGCTTCACCCATTTTTAAGAGGGTTATGGCGCTGGACTATTCACTATACAGCACGCCTACAGCGTGCGGAATTTCGTCTACCCAACCTAGGGCGATGCCCTAGGCTGATATGAGAAAGGCCTTCAGCCTTTTAGGATATGTCATNNTAGCCTAGGGCATCGCCCTAGGTTGACGAGGCAAAATTCCGCACGCTGAAGGCGTGCTGCATGGTGAATAATCCAGCACCATAACCCTCTTAAAAAAATAAAAGCTCGTTAAACGCTTTCGATGCGCAAAGGGGATCGCCCCTGCAAGAGCAAGGTTTCGTTTTCCTTTTCCAGTAACTCCTTGCCGGCAAATACCACAGTGGTCCCTTTGTGGATATTGGGGATGATTTGCCTATCCACCGCCTCGATGATATCCTTGCGGGTAAGGTTTATCAATTTATTGCGGTAATCTTGGCGCACTTCCACCGTCTTGCCCACGCGATACCAGCTATAAGCCAAGTCGCCTCGGCTGCCGGGTGCTATGGGAGCATCCAAAGCTTGGATCATTTCCATTTTAGCTTCTTCCACATCGGTATCATCAAACTTTCCGGCAGAAATGGCATAGGCGGCATCTTCGAAGGCGCTCAAGGTGCTGGCGATATGCGGATCGCGGTAAGCATAAAAATAGAAGTTTCCCGACATAGAGTTGTTCGTGGAATCTGCGCTGTAAGCCCCGCCTTGCTCTCTTACACGTGTATGCAAAGTCATATTATCAAAAAGGAAGACCACCAGGCTCAAAGCCGGCGAATCGGGGTGCAAGTAGGGAATAGAGGGGAACACTTTGGCCGTAAAAGCCACAGGTGCAGTGATGATGCGCCCCTGTGACTCCACGGGATGCAGGACATACTCCCCTTTAAAAGGAGCTATCGATTTTTGCAAAATATTCTGTAAACCATAAAAGTGGCGGCCCTTGAACTCATCATAGGTCTCTGCGTCGCAAGTTAAGACGAGATGCGCTCCGCTGGCGCATAAGATATCTTGGCTTAAGCGCTTGAGATCATCCACAAGCTTCTCGGCCATGGCATCGAAATTGTTGGCTAGCTTTCGCACCATCCAAAAATAATCCAATCCATACCACGCCTGGTGGATGCGCGAGACCACGTTCAACGGGCTTGAAGCAAGGCCTACGGCGTATTTAAGAGCACTTTGATTAATGCTGCTCTGCAGGCCCGTATAATGCTTCATGATGACTTCCTTCAATCTTTCCAGATCTGTAAAATCTGGAGAGGAGGCCAAGTCTTGCAGCAGAGGCAGCAACTTATGGGCTTTGCGGCGCAAGGCTTTGCCTTTGAGATGGAATGAAGGAAAAAAGCGCGTGGGATCTTCTACCTGGGGATTTAAAGCCAGCGAAGCGCCCAAGCCACCGGTATTGCTCTGGATAAATTCGAGTGTATCCTTATAATCTCGTCCCCCGCAGCCCAGCTGAGGCAGCAAGCTACCTAAAAGGCGCACATAGGGAAGGTCAGCTTCGGCGATCTCTGGCAAGGGAAATAACAGGTCGGCATATACGATATGGTTAGTGAAGCAAGCGTGATGAAAAACTTCGATATTGCCCACTTTCTCGTGCGCGAGCGGATAATCTCTCACATGCAAAGGCACGTCCGCCAAGGTGAGTTTAGGCAAAATATCGTCATCGAAGCTCTCCTGGCTGCCTTGAAATGCTATAAGCTCGGCGGACTTGTCCACCAGAGCCTGAGTCTGTGCGCTGGTCAATTTAGCGCGTATGGCATCGAGCACTTGGCGTTCTGCTTGCACTTCTTTTTCAGACTG
>PLSG01000338.1 GCA_003164155.1 Parachlamydiaceae bacterium
TTCCGCACGCTGAAGGCGTGCTGTATGGTGAATAAAACCGCGACCTTAGCATGACAAAACTCCTAGGAGCTTTCAGGTAAGCCTAACTAATCAAATCTGCAAATTCTATCTTGACAGTGTACTAGCTTAACGACCTACTAGAACTGCGCAACAAGGGCAACAGGTCAGATCCCCTCCCGTAGGAACCAAGGAGGATCTAAATCGCGCTTATATAGGTTCATCAGGGGCAATATAGTAAAAGACGTTACCAAACTGCTTCCTAAACAAATTCATCTTGTCATTTTATATTGAAATTTTAAGGTAACTATTCAGGTGAGTGTATCAGCATGTCGGCAATTTCACACAGTTCTTCGCCTTTAGCGCTAAGCCTGCCAATTACTCCAAGCATGCTTCCTCCTTCCCTGTCCTCTGGTGAAGAAGCTCTCAAATCAAGCGAAGAGATTCCCTATTTTTTAAAGTTGCCCCAAAGTAGCCTGAAGCTGTTAGAAGACTTTAAAAATACTTACACTTCTTTGCCCCCCCAACATCCAGAATTGTGCAGGCTAAGCAGATACCCGAAGGGTGTCTTGCCGGTGTTGCGTTTTACGGTAGCAGAGATGTGCACATATGTGACTGCGGCCTTTTCAGCACTGGAATTGATAGGAGAGCAAGACCCCTTTATCATCGGGGGAGCGGCTGGTCATCTGATGAGCGGTCTAGAATACTCCGACATAGACCTTAGCTACCATCTTAAGAAACCTGACTTTGAAACGCCCAAAAACTGCCTCTGCCGATTTCTGCTCAATCAGCTAAAAGAGCGGCATGCGGTTTTGCTTTCTTTAAAAGAAGTCGAGGAATTGTATATCTACCGTAAAAAAATTATCCATACGGCCGACGACTGGAGTTCGATCATCGGCTTGGGGGATATGCTCGACCTAAAATTCATTTTTACAAAAAAGCGCTGCAACGTGTCGACCTCCGACGGCTTCATGGTCTCTTATGCCACGGGAATGGCGCAATGCGTGGATGGCCATAAAATAGTGGGGTCTGTTGCCTTTGGCAAAAGTCTGGATGATCTGCAGCAGCGCCGCTTTGTCGTACACCGTCCCGAAGAGGTGCAAAATCTGGTTTTCCGCCTGGCACACAAATGCACGCAGGGCTTCGATGCTGAGGCTGGATTGTTTTCTTTGGCCGGCGAGCTGATGCAGCGTGAGGCGGCAGCGCTAGGGATAGGGGGTTTTGCTGCGGGATTTTTCAAACACCAAGCCAACCACTATAGGGACCGTGAAATAGGCGCTTGGCTAGACATGCACAATTTCTTGCATATAGCTATGTCCAGCTTTACAGATCCCTCCAAGGGAAGGCATTTTATCCAGGCTTTTGCCAATGCATGGCTGGAAATCGCCGCTAAAAGCCGCCCTATGGGAAGTGTGGATGAGCTGCTTGGCTTTATTTTGGAGCATCCAGAGGGCATCTTGCCGCTACTAGCCTGCATCAAAGGTTTTTTGCTATACAAATGGCTGGGAAGGAATCCCTTGCTCAATGCCTACGCTTTCAGCTTTGCGCCGCATACTCTTCCATTGCGCATGTCTATCTCTTGTAAGCACTCTGAAGGTACACATTACGCAATTTTGGGTGCGCCGCCAGAAGTCGTCATGCGCGATTTCTTGTCGAGCCTGCCTTTTTTCGACAAGCTGCCGAAGGTGAGCTCTAAGGAGGGCTCTGTCTCGCCCGATGTGCATTTTATGGCGCCCGTTTTCAGAGATCTTTCTCCACTGTGCCAAAAGCACATATTGGAAACTTTCTTCAATAGCTTCGATGCACTGCTGCTTTCTGGCTTGCCCGTAGATCCCCTTCAGGGGAAGGGATCGGCACTGCTTTTTTATGAATTTGCCGCTGATGGCCTGCCGTCTTCTTTCCAAGCTATGCTCGGCCAAGAGCGTCTGCCTTGCCTAAAGCACAGTTTTGCCCTGCTGCGTTTGATCGAGGAACAGCTGCGCTTGCGCGAGGCATCCCTCGTATCAGCGCTTAAGGGGATGCACCATTGCCTGCATGTTATCTATAGCTTTGGTTCGGCCAAGCTGCGCATTGAACGTTGGCAAGCGTATGGTGTGTTTTTGCTGAAGCTGCCCGAAAAGGAGGTGCTTGCAAAAAGTTGCACGGCGCAACCTCACCTGCAGGCGGGGCTTTCGCATGGCCTTCTCTTGGGGTTGCATAGTGCTAAGCTGATGCGCGATCTAAGCTGCTTGCCACACATATACATATGCCTAGAAGCCCTAAGCTCTGCTGGTATGGTAACTGCTGAGATGCGCCAAAACGCCCTTTATCATTTCATTTCTGCTTGCTTGCATGTAGAGCAAAGCTGCCTGCCTCTCCCGGAAGAATTTGTATTGTGGAAAGTAAAGCTCTATGCGCTGGTCTGCAAAGAGAAATTGGCTTGGCTCTGCCACAAGCAGGCGTTTGCCCAAAATGCCATCCTGGATTTATTTTATAGACTGTCTGCTGGCAAACCCACGGTGTATCAGGATATGCCACTAGATTGCTTGCATGGGCTATTGCAGGAGCCTGGCTCCACAATTGAAGGCAAGGAATTTCTAGAGCATGTCTTGCCTTATCTAATGCAGCTCCTAAAACTCAAAGACACTCCTCCTATGGCGATCTGCCGGATTTTTTATGCCCTGGCAAAGGAGCGCATACCCTTGCTCAATCGCCTGTGCCCAGTCGGATTGCAGGCTTTGACTAGCGATGTCTTGCCAGTGGTTTTGGCCCTGGTAAAAACGGCTCGAAAATCAGACCTATTGGATGTGCCGCGCATAGCGGCTCTGGCCATGCATATTCTGGGCACACATGAACCTTCGAGTAAGCGTGCTTGGGCATGCCTGCAGGAATTTATCATCGGAGTGATCGCCGGCAGGCTCATTCAGCCGCTGTTTGTCACCGCCAAGATACTTGCCGAAATGGCTAGCTCGGCGCCTTTGCCCTCTCTTTTTTTTGAGTATACTTTGCAGGTGGCTGATCTTTTGTTTATCCAAGCCGGTCAACTTTCCGATACGGTTCATCAAGCTGCTTGTGAAAAAGAAAGCTGCTCCCTCATGGCTCTGTTGCCCCCCAAAGAAGGGGAGGGCAGTCCGCATAGCGAGCGTCAGAAAAGGTTGCTGGCCGCAGTCACGCTTTCGTTTTCAGGCGAAGATTCTTCGGAGACAACTCAAAAAGTTTTTAGCAGTTTTGTGGAGGCGTGGTCCGCCTTGCATAGAGTTCCCGATGCGGAAATTCAAAAGAGCATTGAATCTTTTTCCAAATTGGCGAAATTAGATTTTAAGCTCCATTGGTCTTATGTGCTGGGCCAATTCATTTCCTTTGCTGCGCGCTATGACTTAGCGGGGAGCTATGCCTTTTTATTCAAAGTCGAGTCGCAGTTGATTCCGCGCCATATGGATCAGGTGGGCTTGGTAGTTATGAAAAAACTTCTCGATGTGGACCAAGAAGAGTCTTTAAAAATGGCTTACGAGCTCTATATCGCCAAGCGACGTCTTTTTGAATGCCACACGGATGGGCCTATCTCCGAGCAGCTGCTTTCCAAATCGCTGGTCTTAAGCAAACTGCTGTGTGCCTTTCTTTCCAATGAAAGCCGTATTAAGGCATATGCGCATGCTTGGACGGAGGCCTTGGAATCTTTTAAATCAGTATCTAGACTGCGCGAACGGCTCAGCTCTACGCTTAAACCAGAACAGCACGTTAAGCTGAGCTCTATGCTAGTGCGCACTATTGAGATGATCTGCTTTCAGCTCAAAGTGGATGCTAGCATACTCGCTGAAAGCTTTTTTTTACTGGCCAGCGAAAAAAAATGGCTGACCATAGTCGATCAAAAGCGCGCGTTAAATGCTTTGTGGGTGAGCTATGCGGAGATGCTCGAGCTGCCTGGTGCTTCCATGGACTTGCGTGTCAAGTGCCTGCGCTGGCTGCATGCCTCTGTAACCCTAGATCGGGGTTTTGTCGGGGATTTGGATGGCGATGGGGTGAGGCGTCTTTGGAAGGGATTTCAGGGGCTTGTCGCGCGGGCTTCCTTGGTGGAATTGACTCAGCTGCGCATCATTTTCCGTGAACTTTGGGGAGATAAGGATCTGGCCTTTGTACATCTGCGTCAGCTGGTTGTCCTCGAGCTGCACAACGTGGAGTGCCTGTTGGCCTTTAAGGAGGATAGTGCACATCGGCATGCCTGGGATATCCTGTATAATTTAGCGCGTCCAGGTCATATCTTGGCGGATTTATGGGATAGCAAGATGGATTCTTTGTGTGTGGAGTGCATAGTCCGGCACTTGAGAAATAGAGCGGGGGATGGCGAATTTGCGGCGAGCTTGGAAAACTTCCTTAGCGCTTTGGATAACCAAGAAAAACCTTTGACTCTATCCTTGAAAAGTGTGCAGGCTCTGATACCCCTGTTTGCCAAGGCGCGCAAAATCGGCTGGATTGACTATCTGTGGAGAGCCATAGAGCGCCATAAGGATGGCGAACCGCAGCTGAAGGAAAGGCTGCAGCAGCAACTCAGCTTGTTGACTATGCATGAATTCCAGGGAGATCAAGCAGAGGCACATCTGCCTACATGGTTTTTTCTCCAACGCGTTTTTCAAGCAGCTGAGACATTTGATCCTGTGCTTTATCTGGCAATTTTGCAAGGTGCTGCTCAGTTGTCTTCGTCGGGGCTAAAAGAGGCCTATGTCTTGGTCTTTCCTGGGTTGCTGCCGGAAAAAGTTGCTTCTAGGTCTGGTTTTAAAGAAGATGTGACCGTGCAAGCCTATAGCAAGATTTTCAAATTTCTTTTGGCTTTGGCTCGCCATGCCTCCGAGGCGCAGGCGCATGCCGCCCATCTCGCTTTGGGAGAATCCCTACAAGCCAAAATCGCGGCCATTCCCCAGTATCCCAAGCCAGCCCTGCGTGAAATTGCCCTATCGCTTTTTTATCTGCGCACCAAGGTGGCAAGTGTTGATCAATACTTGACAGCCTGCGCTTTTTTTGTGGAAAAAATGCCTAAATCGCGCCTGAACCAAAACATCATGCATCTTTTCAGGCAGTTTAGAGAGCTTTCGTTCGACCAGCAGGGAAGCCTTGTGACTCAGGCTCTTTTGCGATCAATCACTCACTGGATGGAAAAAAGTCCGCCTATAGATTCTAAAACCGACTGCCATGATTTTTTTAGGTTGTTGGCTTACTTTTGCGGCAAGGATGCGGACGTGCATTATTGGGGGATAGTTGAATATATTCTCATGTTAATGTATGCACAGCGGCCTCGCGAGGTGTTTGTCGACTTCTCATGGGCTTTTGGCAGGGGCAGCCAGGCGGCTGAAGAGTCCTTAAACCTCTTTTTGCGCTATTCGACTATCTGTCTGCAGATGAAGGGCTTTCGACCGGCCGACCAAATTTTGGGTTTAGTCAAACCCTATTTGTCCGAAAAAAAATACATCAACTGCTTTGGAATAGCTTTGGATTGCTTTTTCAACTGGATCATAAGTAATCTGAATGACGAACGCATGCTTTCTGAAGCATTTCACGAGATGAAGACCAAGATCCTCCTTTCCGATATGGCTTTGCATAAGGCCAAAGTAAAAAAAATTATCTGTACGTTAGTCAATCATTCTTTAGATATGTCCCCGAAGTGGTGCGCGGCGGCTCATTACCTGCTGGCCTATGCAGCTAAAGAAAAATTGTATCTGGTTCCCGATCTTGCTGAAACGGACTTGTCAAAGGCCTTTAAAGATCATCTGTGCCAATCTTCGGCAAAATTGCTTTACACCATATACCAAAGCGGATATAGAATAGATTTCGATATGTATTTGGAGCAATTTAGTGTGTTTCAGCACTTGAGTGGCTTTGATATTCCCACTCCAGATGCTGTAACACCGCGCTTTTTACTTTTTACTGAGCTTAAAACCCTTTCTCTCTTTCATTTGTTGACGCGCAATTGCACGGCTGGCTACAAAATGCTATATAACATTTTACGTGGAAATGCCTCGTCCGAAATTCATCCAACAACGCAGCGCGGGCAGTTTCTAATCACACGGCTGATTTTGATCGAATTGAGCGTTGTTCCGCAGTTCTTCGCAGAGTTCAAAAAATATGCCTTAACTAATCCCAAAGAAATTCCATCTAGAAAAAGTGAAGACCTTCTGAGTTCTATGGATGCGATTTTGAGCAAAATATGCGCAAGTTTTCTGGCATCGCTTGGTTTTCCCGAAAAGATGCGCTCTTTACTTGTAGCTACTGCTTGTTCGATCTATGCGCTTACTGGGGGGGGAGAATTTGAGAATGCCTGCCAAAGTCTAAGTTTGAAAAATAAGAAAATCTGCCAGCTGGCCATGATTTTTTTCATCGGCGCCATCAAAGAGCCCGCAAGCATCTCTGGCGAGGAAATGCGCGAGCTGCGCGGATGGGTCGAATTAAGCTTGCAATCTCTGGGCGACAGCGCAGCGCGCCTCTCTTATGCGGGGCATTTGGAGGGCATCTGCGCGGCGGTCAGCCGGGGGGATGCAAAAACGCTCAGCCGTTTAATAAACGCAGCCAGTAGGGATTTGGATCTCAAGCGAGCCATTGTCGATTTACCTTTAGCAAATTTTGCCTGTGGAGCCTGTCCCGTAGATGCACAAGAAGACCTTTGCGAGTCTTCTTCTTCTTCTTCTGCTGCTCAAAGCGATCTATTTCAATCGCCTTTGAGCATTCTCTCGGGAGTTTTATTAGAATCCGAATCAAAAGTAGAGGCCGAAGGCAAAGTCAAAGCGGCCAGTGCACCAGAAGCCTTCGGCACACAGATAGGCTCAACTTTCATCCCTCCCCGCCAAAGGCTTAAGTGTCCAAAGCTCAAATATGTCTACTATTGGAATTCATAACAGCCGTTATGCCGGCAACCAGTGGTTTTGGGCAGCTTCTTTGGCGTAATAAGAGATGATGAAATCAGCGCCGGCCCGTCGGATGCCTCTGAGGATCTCTATGGCGGCTTTTTTTTCATCTACCCATCCCTTCTCCGCCGCAGCTTTTAACATGCAGAATTCGCCGCTCGTATGGTAGGCTCCTAGTGGAATATGGGGATAGGCTTGCTTTACACGGTAGATGACGTCCAGATAGGCATGCGCCGGCTTGACCATCAGCATGTCGGCGCCTTCTTCTACGTCTAGGTGGACTTCCCTCAGGGCTTCTTGGGCGTTGGCGCAGTCGAGTTGATGCGTGCTTCGATCGCCAAAGCAAGGGCTGCCTTCTGCAGCAGCCCTGAATGGTCCGTATAGTGAGGAGTTGTATTTCACGGCATAGCTGAGGATGGGGATGTGGTTAAATCCGGCAGCATCTAAGCCTTTGCGGATCGCTTGCACCATGCCGTCCATCATCCCGCTGGGGGCTATGACGTCGCTACCTGCTCGGGCATGGCTGACGGCCTGCTTTACCAATAAGTCCAGTGTTTTATCATTGTCGACGTCCATCTGGCTGGCATCCCTGTGGCCCGGCCGGCTGCTCATAACCCCGCAGTGGCCATGGTCGGTGTATTCGCAAAAACACACATCAGAAATAATTAATAAGTTGGACGTGGCCGCGCGAATGCTCCTTATGGCCTGCTGGATGATACCCGTATCGCTATAGGAGTCGGAACCTAAATGATCTTTATGCGCGGGGATGCCAAACAAGATCACCGACGACAGTCCTAAGCTGGCGATCTCTTCGGCCTCCGCCGGCAGTAGATGGAGGGGGATTTGGAAATGCCCAGGCATTGAGGCTATGGGTTGCTTTTGTCCCTGGTTGCCCTTGATAAAAAGGGGCAGAATGAGATCTTTGAGATTGACCTCTGTTTCTCGAATTAAATCCCGCAGCACGGGGTGCTGTCTAAGCCTTCTAAGACGCAGTGCTGGATAAGCTGTAGTGGTCATGTTTCCTCTCTTGAGTTGATCTTTTCTAATTTCCAGTTGAATGGTAACGGCGGACGCCTACTCTCCAGGCCTGGCAAGCGGCATATAAAAAGGCCACCCCAGCCAAAGGGGAGGCGAATCCAATCCAAAAGGGCAGGCTTTCCCGATGCAAAACAGCCGCGATGGGATAATACGAAACGCATGCCAAAGGGATGACAAAGGTGAAGAAATAGCGGAAACCTTGGCTGTACACGCTGATGGGGTACTGTCCGGCCTCTACCCCTCCATATGTGGCAATGTTCATCAACTCCAAAGACTCGGTCGTCCAGAAGGCAAAGGTGGCTTGCAGGACAAAAAGGGCGTAGAAAATGCAGGCCGTACCGGCAATCGATAAGATGATGATCAGGGCGTCGAGTGAAAAGAAGGGTATTTGCAGGGTGGCTGCTCCCCAAAGCAAGACCAATAATCCTTGCAGCAGGCGACCAAAGCGCATCAACTGAATTTCACTTGCCGCTATCTGAAACAGCGTGCCTTGGGGACGCAGCAGCACCCGGTCAAAATCGCCGCTTTTGACCAGCCGGTCGAACTTATCAAAGCCTCTGGCGCTAGCTTCCGAGAGAGCAAACCCTATATGCACGACACCATAAATGATGGCGAGCTCTTCTAGAGTCCATCCTCGTAGCAATTTAAATCTGTCAAAAAGCACCCAGATTCCCAAGATATCGATAAAGGTGACGAGAAACATCGCAGCGGTGAGCATTAGAAAGGATGCCTTATGCTGCATCTGCGAGCGCATGGAAACCAAAAGCAGTTTGAAATAAAGCCCTATTTTCATGTCTCTTCAACCTCCATCCACCACAAAGCGTTTAACTGCGCGGTTGATCAGCCACTTTCCGAGCCCTATGAAAATGACCGCCCAGCCAATTTGAAAGGCAAAGCATGCCAGGGCGTCTGTGGCCGGTATGACTCCCGTATATAAGCGTGTGGGGATATCTAGCACCGCCCTAAAGGGCTGGATGTTTAAAAAAGTCTGCATCCATTCTGGAAATAAGGGCAAGGGGATCAACATTCCGGACAATACCAGGGACACTGTGGGCACTAGGCGTTGGATTCCCTCCCCTGAAACGCTCCAAAAGAGGCTGATTACAATTAAGGTGGTCATAGCCGAGGCGACTACGGCGGCAAAGACCAGCGCGGCGCAAAAAGCCAGACCGGCGGTCCAAGATACCGGCGCGCTAAGCCCTAAAAAAAAGCCGGCCACGATGCACAGGGGGATGCTGCGCATCAAAGTGGGGATGAGGCGCAGGGCAAGGGCACGGGCAAACCACAGCCAGTAAAGGTCGAGAGGGCGCACCAGCTCGTATGCTACATTGCCCGTTTTCACTAGAGTCTCGAGTTCTTTGTCGATATTCCAAGGGAAAAGCTGCAAGAAGGCCTGAGCTAGCCAGATGAAGGTGATTACTTGTTCAAGGGATAGGGGAGATGATGCTGCTTTTTGTAAATCAGTTTCCGGCCCTGTGCTGGCATAAAAGGCTCCCAAAACCATTACCTTGATCATTCCCCAGAAAATCTGCGTTCCCAATCCGGCAATCGCGGCTGTGCGATACTGCAATAGTGTCCATAGACGCATTTTGAGGATAGCCGCATATGCCCTCATAGGTTGGCATCCCTATAAAGGCGCGCTATAATTTCTTCTATCGGCGGGTTTTCCATGTACAGATCTTCGATGGCGTGCTTGGCGATTATGCGGGCGATGAGCTCGGGAGCTGAAGTTTTGGAGGGGTTGTAGCTCAACCACACGCGATGCCCTTCTTGTTTGATGAGCTGTGCTTGTGGGTCGGAGACCGTATCGTATTCGCGCACTAAGTCTATTACCAGGCGCCGTTCGGGCGCTATCTTCTTGCGCAAAAGATCCAAGGATCCGTCGAGGAAGATCTTTCCTTCGTTGAGCACGAGTACGCGGCTGCACAGCGCCTCGATGTCATCCATGTCGTGCGTGGTGAGCATGATCGTCACCTGTTTGGCTTTGTTCAGGTGGCGGATAAAGTCCCTTACGGCCAGCTTGCTGACCGCATCCAAGCCAATCGTGGGTTCGTCGAGGAATAGGATTTTAGGCGAGTGCAGCAACGAGGCGGCAATGTCGCAGCGCATGCGCTGCCCTAGGCTTAGTTGCCTGACGGGGACGGCAAATAGCTTGGAGAGCTCTAGCGCCTCGGTCAATGCTCCAAGCGTGTCTTTGTAGCTTTTATCGGGTATGCCGTAGATATCCTTGAGCAACTCAAAGGATTCGATGACGGGCAAATCCCACCACAGCTGAGTTCTTTGACCAAAAACGACGCCTAGTTGCCGGACGGTTTCTACGCGGTGATTCCACGGGGTCTTTCCCATGACCTTGACCTCGCCGGAGGTGGGCACGAGGATGCCGGAAAGAATTTTTACGGTGGTGCTTTTTCCTGCTCCATTGGGTCCAATATAACCCACGAGCTCCCCTTCGCCCACTTCGAAGTCGATGCCATCCAAAGCTGTTTTTATACTGTATTCGCGCGAAAACAGACTGGCGATGCCTCCTAAGAATCCTTTTTGGCGTTTGGCCATCTGGAATTCTTTAGACAGGTTTTTTACGGATATTATACTCATAGTAGTGCGCCTGAAAAGCATGCAATTTTATTAAAAGCGCTTCAGATTAACAAGAGTGCTAAATATCTCGCAACAATTTATTTGATGGCTGGGAACGAAGATCGCCGCTCATAAGCTCATAAGTCTAATATAGGGTGGAATTTTCGAAAAAGTCCTCCATAGCTCATATAAACGCAGCTAGGCGATATAGCCACATCTACAACATCTGATTCAAATAAGCTAACGGCTACTATGCGGAGTTTTTTTGCCTTGGCAAGTAAAGCACTGCAGTTTTCATAAGAACCGGCGGGATAGGGGAGGCGCTTGTTAGACGTGGGTCGATCGCTTCCCACCACACATATTTCTATGGAAGTACAACCTGCCTCGCGCATGAGGATGTGCATCAGTTCACATGCTACTAACGGTGATATACGCGCACAGCAAAATAGCCCTATTCTCGAACTGGGTGGAGATGTGGGCAACTGGCCTCTGGCCAAAATAGCCACTTTGCCAGCAGACATAGTTACGCCAAGATAGAAATCTTTGTCTGGATTAAGAATTTTAAAGCTATCCTTAGCTATCTTTAAAACGGGATTTTTCAAGCTAAGCGAGGTAAGATGTATTCTTTTGTCGGCATACAAATGCGCATATTGTTTTTCTAAAGCCTCATATTGGCGATCAAGCGCAAGTATAGGGCTGGGTATTTGAATGGGCGTCGATACCGGCATAGTTCCGACAGGTTGGCTAGGCAGGCAATTAAGTGGGTGGCATTCTTTGCTGCTCGAAGATGAAGTTGTTAAACTGCTCATAATAGAGATCCTTGTTCTTTACTTATCTGTTAAATATTAAATAAATTCCCGACTAGTGTAGCAAGATTGTGTTTTTATGGCAACTCACAATAGTTGTAATATTTGATTTTTGCTCAAATTAAAATGTGTAGCAGGGTCGCATATCATCGCCATGAGGCCTTATGTACCTCTTTAATCAACAAATTTTGAAAATGGATCGCACAGATGCAAAATGCAGGATCAAAGCAAAATTATCAGCCAGATTCCTATCCCAATGGCGTCAACTTAGTGTAANNCATAATCCTACAATTCAAACAACTTGCATTAAGTTGACTCCATTGACACCGATCCAAGGATCGCCGTATTAGACGCAGCACCCCATATATTTCTTGTCTTTGTAAGCAAAATCTTCGATACTGCTGCACCCATATAATGACGTGATGAGAGTAAGGATATGTCTTAGGGCATGGCTATTCATTTCTCTATTCCACTGTCAAGATTGTATTGATGCTTTGTGTCATTAAAGTTACTCTTCAATAAAAAAAAATATTGGAGAGTATATGGGTAAAATTTAAAAATCTCAATTTTAATACTTACAATGTAC
>PLSG01000265.1 GCA_003164155.1 Parachlamydiaceae bacterium
TTCCGCACGCTGAAGGCGTGCTGTATGGTGAATAAAACCGCGACCTTAGCATGACAAAAGACGAGGAAGCTTTTGGCGCGGCCAAATCCGCAAATTCTATCTTGACAGTGTACTAGTATGTGAACCAATTTTAAGAAAAGGAGAAAATGGAAATGTTAGAGTATCGACGCAAACGCATTTTGTTTTTTTTGCTGGCGTTTTTAGCTTTGGTGTATCTCAAAACAGATGGATACGGTTATGACTATTTGATGGACTATTTTAGACGTTCCGAGAATCTTTTGGCGGTTCCAGCGCAAAGCCAAGGGACGGTGGAAGATGATCTAGAGATTGTCCAACGCATTGTAGCCGCCTACCAATCTGTGGCAAGTAGGCAAGAAAATCGCGGGAATTCCATATGGCAAGTCATATTTGATCATAGTCATAAGGACATCCACGATGTTTTTTTGCAGGGAAAAGTAAATGAAGCCGCAAATATTTTGCGAAATCCAGCTTCTACAAATCTGCTTTATGGCTTTGATAATCTGGCGGTTCCGATTTTACCACATTACACAACCTATCCCGTGCAGGAAAAATACGCCAAAATTTGCCTCGACAGATTAGTCAGATGCGCTGAGGCCATGGGAGCGATCAGGCTCGAGAATCCTGAAGCCTATTATTCTCAATCTACTCCCTATTGGAAAGCCGATGATATTTTGCTTAAAATCTATACCCTGCTCGGAAAATCTCTTCCCTTCCCCAATCCTTTTCCCCTCGAACATGGTGTTGCCTCCTCCGATGGCATCATCTCCTATCGCGTTCCCCAAGCTATTTATCAAGCGTGGCGTATAAAAAAGCTGCTGAAGGGCATTCAAAACCCGCGCGTGCTCGAAATTGGGGCAGGCTTAGGCCGCACAGCTCTTTATGCACGTCATTTAGGCATCGAGAATTATACCATTGTGGATTTACCCTTTACTGCGCTTGCATCGGGATATTTCCTTGCGCGCACTTTGGGCGGAGAAAACGTGCTCTTATCCGGAGAAGTTGCCTTAGATGCATCTAGACGCATAAAATTTCTTACCCCCCACGAATTTCTTGCAGACAATACTTCCTATGATCTCATTATAAACGCAGATGGGTTTACTGAAATGGATCCTGACGCAGCTATAAGCTACTGGAAGAAAATTAAGCGCTGCGCTTCTTTGTTTTTGTCGATTAATCATGAAGTAAATCCGTTTACGGTTAAAGAAGTGATTGATACCAGTTCACGCGTAGATACTGTAGAACGGACGCCTTATTGGATGCGTACCGGGTATGTAGAAGAAGTCGTGCGCTTTAAACCAAAATAGGGCAATGCCTTTTTTGGCATTATTCACCTTTTCGGTCAAAATTTCGGCTACTGTCACCGTTTCTTCTATCCTTCCCATCTTTTCCTATCCTACCTATCCTGTAAAATTTTCAGGATGGGTAGGATAGAAGAAACGGTGACTACTCATTGACCGGAACTTTGGCACAGCTAAAAAACTAAAAATCACCCGCTCTCTGGGATATACTAAATTGCAAAATGGAATCATCAAAAATCAGATTTAGGGCTTCATATCTCTCCCTGCAGGTTTTAATGTCTGCCCCCCAATTTATATAACGAGGAATCTTGACTTCGCGATAGTATTTTTCATCGCGCGTCCAGTAGTGGTTAAACCGGATTTTCGAGACATCTACGTGCAATTCCTTGACTTTTTCGATGGTAGTCAACTGGTCTGTGGCCACTGCGGTTTTATTGGGCAAAACCCGCGTATATGTGGGCAGCGGTACAGCATAATGCAGGGATACAATAGAGCACCTCTCAGGTCTACAAAAGCTTTTCCCAAACTTATTTAGCCAGAATTGCTCTTCAGCTCTATAAAGCAAACACTCGATTAATTTTTTGTCCTTGGGGAGCTCTTCTATAAACGAGGTCCCATAGTATTGCGCAAAGAAATAAACAGAGCCTATGTGTGCATTTTCATAGTCTTTCAAAAATTCAATCAAATTTTCCTTGATCAGCGGGAAGACAAACTCATCGCTATCAATAGTTAACAGCCACTTAGTCTTGAATTGGCAATAATTTTTTATAGATGTATAGGTCTTTTCCTGCAGATCATTAAATGACTGATCCGGATTTTCCTCTACGTGAAATAGCTCTACTTCTTGCTCGTCTATATAGGGCTGTAAAACATGTAAATAATTGTCGGTGCTCAAATGGTTGGCTAGATAAAAGTGTTCGACACCCATTTTCTTATGAAAATCTATCCATTCTTTCAGATAAGGAGCTTCGTTTTGAAAAATAGCACATAGGCAAAGTTCATATTGATAAGCATTAGCATGCACATATGAAAAGATGAAAAATAAAATAGACACAAGCCAATAAAGCATGCTTTCTCTTTGGTATAGGGTTCAGATCCGCCTGAGGAACTTTGAAATGCCCCGAAGATGGGTCTCAAATCTATAAGTAGATTAGCAGCCACAGGCTTATAAGAAAAGAATTCTCTTACATGCGCTATTGGCGTTTATCCCTCATGGCGCTTGATTTCTCGATAGCTCTTAGCTACAATCACGATCGGTCAATAATAGATCAAACTCTTAAATGCAAGGCTGGATTATGCAGGTTAGTTTTGGTAAATTTGTGGAATTTATGCTTCTTAGTTTCATTCTTATGATGCCTATTGCTCTGAAAGGAATGGAGAGGGTAAATAATCTACAAGATATTTACCAATCCCATTGCCTTAATCCTTCGGATATCAATGATGATACCAACTGTGTGGGATGGGAGGGAGGCGATGACGTATATTTGGAAGATTATTCTGCATACTCAGCTAAGCGGCAAAACCCTGAGATTCATGTCTTTATACACGTGTGCACGCTAAATCATTGGCAGGCCATCTTGGAAAGGCAGCTTATGCGTCTCAAAAGCTCTGGCTTATACGATGCGTGTACTTCGATTTCGCTGGGCGTCTTGGGAAAAGGTGACGTCGCGCCCTATAAAAACATTTATCCCAAACTGCAAATCTTATTTCAAAACCCCGACACAGCCCTATATGAGCGCCCTACTCTCTTGAAGCTGCACGAGCTTTCTGTATCTAATCCGGCTCATGCCACGGTCCTTTATCTCCACACCAAAGGCATTACCCGCGGGGCTAACTCTGAGTATATTGCAGATTGGGTTAATCTCATGGAATATTTCGTTATCGATCGCTGGAAAGACTGTATTTTAGCGCTACAAGAGCACGATGTATGCGGCGTAAACTGGCGAAACGTGCCTTTATTGCATTTCAGTGGCAATTTCTGGTGGGCTACGACACGCTATGCCGCAACCTTGCCAGCCTTTATCTCTGCAGGATATTACGATCCTGAAATGTGGATAGGCCTCAATTTCCCAAATTGCAAGTGCTTTCATGAGTCGGGGGTCGACCACTATTATCATCTTTATCCTGAGTCTAAGTATGTGCTCTTGGGAAATCACGCCTTAGAAGGGTGTAGCGCTCAGTAGGCTATGTCTTATACCATCCGTCCTCCATCGATTCTGTAGTTGGCTCCGGTGATGAAATCGGCGCAGGGACTTGCCAAAAATGCAACTAAGTTGCCCACTTCTTCAGGTGTGCCAAAACGCTTCACCAGATTGGGCAGCATTTCTTGTATAGCTTTTTTTTCAATCTCTTGCCAATTGGTTCCCCAGTTTTTTTCTAAAGCTATTTCTTGAAATAGCTCTCTTGTACCAGCAGTGGTGATGGGACCGGGTGATACGGTATTGACTGTGATGCCCGTACCTGCAAGGTCTTTGGCTAAGCTCGATGTTATATTGATGTTGGCTGCCTTTGTGGCTCCATATGCTGGTGAGAGGGGAGAGGCGCTAATGCCGGCCACGCTGGCGATTTGGATGATGCGTCCCCAACCCAAGGTCTGCATTTGGGGAAGGAAAGCCTGAATCATGCGCACCATGCTGACTACATTGACATTGAGCAAATCGAGCCAATCTTGAGGGCTGCTTTGCAGCCATCCCTGGTTGGGAAATGCGCCTGCATTGTTGATTAAGATGTCCACATGTTGAAGTTCTTGCAGCGTTTTTGCGGCAATGCCTTTTGCTTCGCCGTCATGGGTTAGATCCCCTTCTACATAATGCGCAATCCCGCCCTGTGCGGTGATTTCGCGAACTACGCGTTGTAGTTCTGTCTTTTTTCTTCCTTGAACCATGACATGTACGCCTTCTCTGGCTAGGCATTTTGCTATTCCCTCGCCAATCCCACTGCTGCTGCCTGTGACTAATGCTGTTTTGCCTTTAAGATTGAGATCCATAAAATTTTACCTCGCATTTATTGTAAAGGAACGAGAATTCATATTCTCATTTTTAAGTTTTATATAAATAAAATTTCATTTTTGCGCAATATTAGTTAACTGGTCAGATCTCCCACGGTTCCTTCGAAGAGATCTGACCCGCTCTCTGGTATACAATAAGAGACTTGATATTATGCTTTGCGTGTTGTAAGTTTGAATTTTAATTGCCCAAGGAGAGATATGTCTCAAAAATTGAAAGACAGAGTGGCTGTAGTCACAGGCTCCTCAAAAGGGATTGGAGCTTCAATTGCCAAACTCATGGCTGAAGAGGGAGCTGCCGTGGTAGTCAATTATGCCACCAGTAAAAAAGACGCGGAGCGAGTGGTAGATGAAATAGTACAAAAAGGGGGCAAAGCTATTGCGGTTCAAGCCAATGTGACTCAGCAAAGTGAAGTGCAGCACCTTTTTGCGGAAAGCAATCGAGCCTTTGGACAGCTAGACATTGTCATCAACAATGCCGGAACGTACCATTTCGGCCCTTTAAAGTTTTTCACGAGCGAGACCTTTCATGAAATTTTTGATTTAAATGTATTGGGCCTAATTCTGGTTACCCAAGAGGCTGCCAAACTTTTTGGGCCCTCAGGAGGTAGCATCGTAAATATTGGCTCGATAATTAGCTCGTTGGCATTGCCAAATTCTGTCATTTACAGCGCCAGTAAATCAGCCGTCGATGCCGTTACAAGATGTTTGAGCAAGGAGCTGGGACCGCGCAAAATACGCGTCAATTCCGTCAATCCCGGTATGGTGGAGACTGAGGGCGCTAAAAGCGGCGGTTTGACGGGTGATGAATTTCGCAAAAAAATTGAAGCGCAAACGCCTCTTGGTCGCACGGGTCTGACGCAAGACATTGCTCCTGCGGTAGTATTTTTAGCTTCTGACGATGCGCGATGGATCACTGGAGAGACGCTTTTTATTGCTGGGGGGCTTCGATAATCCACGCTCAAGCTTATATTGTTACATGTGTCGTATACATGGACCTGTAAGGCAGATATGCTGAGATCTAGCATAAGGAAGGTATTAAAATGGATGAAATTGCTCCTGAATTAGATGTCGATCAACATAGTATTGCATATTTACGTCAAAAACAACCTGATGTAAATAAAATAAAACCACTCCACCTTCAGGAAAGCTATGCCGTATTGCTAGCTAAGCAGAGGGAGTTTTTTTATTCCGGCCAAACCAGACCCTACGCATTTAGGATCGAGCAGCTCAAAAAGCTGCGTGCGCTTTTTCCAAAATACGGCTTGGCATTAAGAGAAGCCATATGGAAAGATATGCATCGTTCGGATAATTATGCTTTCCTAGAGCAGATGATCGTGTGTGCCGACTTGGACGAGAGCATTGCGCATCTCAAAAAATGGATGAAGCCAGTAAATATTTCGGTCAGGCTGCCTACTTTTCCTTCGCGCTCCCGCATCTATTCTGAACCCTATGGGACGGCCCTGATTATTGCCCCTTGGAATTATCCTTTTCTTTTGTCATGTGTGCCTTTGGTAGGCGCTATAGGGGCAGGAAACTGTGTGATTTTAAAGCTCTCCGAGCTGGCTCCGCATGCGGCTGAAGTGATAAAGGCCATGATCTCACAAAATTTCCCTGAAGAATACATCAGCGTGGTATTGGGAGGCCCTGAGACTGCACAAGCACTCCTTAAGGAAAAGTCCGATTATGTTTTTTTCACAGGAGGTCCCAAAGTGGGCAAAATGGTCATGCAGGCAGCTGCCGAAAATTTAACGCCTGTGACCTTAGAGTTAGGGGGAAAGTCGCCTTGTGTGGTAGATGCCACCGCCGACCTAGATCTCGCCGCCAGAAAAATTGTCTGGGGAAAGTTCATCAATG
>PLSG01000291.1 GCA_003164155.1 Parachlamydiaceae bacterium
AATAAAACCGCGACCTTAGCATGACCTAAATCCTAGGAGCTTTCAGGTAAGCCTAACTAATACGCTGTAGGCGTGCTGGATGGTGAATAGTCCAGCAACATAACTCTCTAGAATTTTTCCTTATTTCCCATAAATCACACAGCCTAGCCCAGGATGGCCCTAATAGATTATGCAACCCTGAGCTTCATTCAGAGGTGAATGCAAAAGATATGGGTAGTGGTAAGGGCGTTGCCTAAGCTGCTATAATAAAGACTTTCAGCCTTTTAAGGCATCATTTTAGTCCATGCAAATCTCTTGCTCAAAAATCATAAAATCGAGCTTAGCTAACACCCGTTTTAAAGAATTTCTCATCTTTATAAATTTTTAACACTAAATGCGCATAATAGCAGCAAGAATGGCGAAACACGCCTCAAAAAAGATGCGTTGCACTATGTGTGCAGTGATAATTTTAAAAATCGATGCCCATAAAAAAACCAACTATGGATCCACTCAACAATCACATAGTTGCCTTATACCAGGAGAGTCTCACCCATGATTAATCGTAAACTTGCAGCCCTGACTACTAAATGCATGCTTGGCGTAGCCCTACTTACCGGCTCCCTATTTACCGGATCTCTGTGCGCTGAAAACACTGAAAGCGTTTCTCTTCCTGCACAAGAAGCTCACATCCCCGTCGGTGAACGCGCCATGACCCTAGTCGAAAAAATCGTGCTGATCGAACAAAGAAGTGCAAATGACGAAAGCGCCAAAGAAAACGCCACGCCAGAAGAAAGGGCGGCCGAAGAAGAGAGGATCTCTTCCAATGCTTACTATTCCGGCGAATACTGTGATCATCCTAGGGCGATCCATAAAATTACCTACAAAAATGCGGGCGGAGAATTAGTAACGCTGGAAGACGACTCTATTTGGAAAGTGGCCTCGCGCGACGCCGCAACAACCAAAAGTTGGAATAGCACAGACAATCTAATCATCGTCCAAAACAATAGCTTTTGGGATAGCTTCTGGACATCTGCCTATCCTTTCCGTTTTGTCAATCAGACTCAAGGCACATCTGTGGCGGTCATTAACTCACAAGGTCCTAAATACAGCAGCCCCAATACACTACGCATTACGGGAATGGATGATCGCTTCAACTATATCTACCTAAACGACGCGTCCGTGTGGCAAATTCATAAAGACGATAGTGCGGCAAGCTTCGACAATCCTATAGAGCAATACAACTGGTTTGAAAACGATGCCATTATCTTAGGCAGCAATAATGCTTGGTTTGCCTATAAAACTCCTTACATCTTGTTCAACGTCAACTCTGATAACTATGTAAGAGCCACACGCATTCAGTAATTGGATTTTAAAAACCGCGATCGGCCTAAATAACTCTTGGTTTAACTTCATCCAAGCGCTCAACTGCCGTGCCGCATTGTAACTGGTCAGCTCCCAAACGGTTCCTCAGGGAGATCTGACCAGTTACATATTTCTCCTATACCTGCCAAAATGACCTCTTTATTCAGCTTATTCACCTTTACTCCAGAGCAATTATTTCGGTGACTAACCAAAATAATCATTAAATTGTGATTTTATGCGCTCAATCTCCACGGAAGGATACTCAGAAAAATGACCCCTGAGAAAAATTTGAGGAGCAAACGTCGATGGTCTACGTGGGCGCATGCTCATAGTATGTGCGGGCAAGCGCTGAGGTGCTGTCCTGATATCTCTGGATGGCGATCTTGCTGATTTTATTGAGAGATAATTCTGAGTGGCATAGTTGACCGTTGGCATCGCTGAAGATAATGCGTAGGCCAAAATCTGGCAGAGTACAGGTATAGCCAGCCGTATTGGGCGCTTCCCAATTGGTGTCGAAGAGGTTATAGATTTCTGGAAGATGATTTTTCATGGCTGGATGCATCCTTATCGATCTATTAAGGGCGTCTATGACAGCTTCCCTTCTGTCTTCTCCCCAAAAATAAGCATCTCCATTCACAATAGCTATGCACAGCTCTTGGAGAGTAGAGAAGCGCGGGCAGCTTTTGAGGACTAATTGCCTATGCAGAGTTGAGAGAGCAATGTTGGGGTAGCTGTCTGTTTGCTGACTAAAGTAATGGGCGACAATTTCTTTGGCCGTTTTTTCGGTTATGGACTGTTTAGATAAGGCGTGCGCTTGTTTTTCTAAGAGATCGACGACAGATTCGGCTCCGGTTTTTTCCAACTGCAGTAGGGCAGAGGCTTTGAGGTTAAACCCGTGATCGGTTGAAACGCAGGGGAAAAGCAAACTGGGGTTATCCAAAAGGCATTGGATTTCTTTGTCGGTTAGCATGTGTATGAAGGCCTGGGCGCACAACAACGGATTGTGGTAGCGGGTTAGATAAATTTTTCTGCTAGGCTGAGAATGCATAGTTTCGATTACTACGTTTTGGCAACCTCCTAGATAACTTATCAGAGGATTTTCCTGAAGTAAATCAGCATATCTCACTGGGTTTTTGGTGGATAGGTCAGCGTCTTTACTCGAGACGAGGGAAGCCATAAAACTTTGGGTAAACTCCTTTGAACCAGCGAAGCTAGGCACGATTTTTTCGAATATTTCCTGGATCAGGGCTGTCTGCTTGGGGTATCTGGCGGTGAGTTCACTCTGTGTCTTGTGGAAGACCTTGGCATAAAATGCACTTAAATCAGCTTTGTGTTTATGCAGCGGTTGCCTAGTCGCTTTATCTAAAAGCAGCCAAGCGCCCTTCCATTTAAATAGGGGATGCTCGCTGTTTGGACTGTAGATGATGCAGCAAGACTCTTTAAAAGCTCTTTTCATGGCAGCACAGGTGCTTGATTGCAATTCCGCATTTTTATCTGCACATACCGTTTTAGGCGGCCATGGCATAGCGGGGGCAGCTCCAGGGGGGTGCGGTGACGAACCTTTAGCTAGCTGATTATTAGCTGTCTGAGCGAAAGCCGCGCCAGCTTTTGCATTGAACAGGCTGGTCCATGCATTGACCGCGGCATGCTGGAAGATACCTGTTCCCATACTCGTCGAGGATACGAGGAGCTCATAAGACCTAGTCAATAGGTTGTCATTTTTGAATGTTTGGAAAAATTCTGGGGGGTCAAAAAACAGCTCATACTCTAGAACATCCCTAGAAATAGCCGCGGGGGCTGCTTTAGCGCAAGAATATGGAGCAGGCGGCTTTGGGCGGATTAGTTTTCCTTGGCCAATTATGCTCATGTAGTCTTCGAGAAGCTGTTTTAGGCCATCTTTATGCGAAGCCGTTTGTATGGCTACGCTCGAACCAAAACAGCAACCTGCCGAAAACTGGCGCAGGGGCGTCAGCAAGGCGCTGAGCACGGCTATGCGCGCATGCTTGGCGTTGATAGGAGAGCCTTTGGGCAGACCCAGCATTTTTTCCACCAGCAAGGCCGCAAGAGATTGTTCGGCTGGAGCTTGCAAAGTCATTAATCGCTCTGAGAAGTAATGGTCGAATTCAAGAGCATCGAGCACGCGCACAACATAATCTCTTAGCAAGATATAGCGCGTATGTGAAAAATAGAAATGGGTCTTTTTTATATCGCCGATGAAGTTTGCATTAATTGAGCCACCAGGCGTTATTAACGCATAGGCTAGAGCCAGTGGCAATACAGGGGCCATTCCCCCTTCGGCCGCCTGGTGTTTGCAGGAGCTTTCGATTTCTTGGAAGGCTTTTGCCAGAGGTTTTGTTATTTCCCATATGGCATGTTTGACCAGACTAAATGGCTTGTTAGCAAATGTTGAGAGTGCCCTTGGATTTGCTTGCAGCGCCTTGAACAAGATGGGCATCAAAGTAGGTGAAAAAGACAGTCGGAACTGGACGTGTGAAATCCACCTGCATAAAAATTGGTGATTCTTGCAGTTTTCACTCAGTTTAATGACTGTCGATAGTATGAGCGCTGTGGTGCGATTGCCTTGGCCAAAAAGGCATTTCAGATCAAGCTCTAGGTCGTGGATTTTTTGGAGGACGTTGTCAGGTCTTTTATCAAAAAGCCCTTGGATAATTTTATCGCTTCCCCTAAGCCATACTTCAGCTAGCTGAAATCTTCCGTTTGCGATGAGCGATAATATCCCATAACGGCTTTTAGAGTGCTTTTCCAGGGTTTTTAGGGCATAAGTCAATAGATGCTTGTGTTTGCGCGCCCGCAGCACCAACAGATTGTAGAAAAAACTGTTTTGCAGTACCTCCGCATGATTTTTGTGAATGTACTGCAAAATCCTTTGGTCAATCGTGCATGTAGAGTTGATTAAAGAGATAATCTGACTGACTAATTCAGCATGTTTGGATCCCACCAGCTGCAATAGCTTTTCAAATAAGTCTCTATGGTCAATATCTTGGCTAAGAGCCATCAAGGCGGCGGCAGTTGAATCCCCTCCGGCTTGTATCATATCTAGAAAACGCTCTAAAACAGAGATGTGGAAGCGCTTAGCCAAATTATGCAGGTCGCGCATCATTTTCTTGCCAACTTCGCCTTTTTCATAAAGCGTCAACAAGCGCGCCTTGGTGGCAGGGTGTTTGGAAGAGCAGATGATGGCCAAGATAATCTGGTAATCTTGTTTGATAATGTGCTTATCCTTGTTCAGAGCAGGCAGTTTTGGCGCTAAAACCTGGGCCTCGATGAAATTACACAGGGTGTTGGGATAGGCATGGGCTAAGTCGAAAAGCTCAAAGATGCCTTTTGGGCATATTTCCAGCAAGTTTATGATTTTGGGAATAAAATTTAAAAATGTGGGGTGCTGGACACAAGAGGCAAATTGCATGGCAAATGCCGGATTTGCGCCTAATACAGTGATTAAGACCTCTAGATTGTCGATGGGCGGGCGGCTTTCGAAAACATTGATCAGCAATGGAAAGAGGCTAAGGCGGTGTTTCCGTTCTATTAGTATAAACTTTTCAAGTGCTTCGAAGTAGGTTTGTTTTTCCAACATGCTATTTAAGACCGGGGCTTTCAGAAAGGCCGAATAGCGGCTCACCACCCATTCGAAAAGCGAGCTGCGCATCTTTTCCGCTAGCTGTTTTAACAGAGGAGTGGAAGGCAGGTTTTGAAGAAGGAAAGGCAGAAGTTGCGGAAACCTTGTGAAAAGGGAGTTGAAAGCTTCCATAATGCACATGATTTTGGCAGGCTCATTTTGGGGGCATTTGCTGAGCTTTTCAATATAATTTTCGATAGAGAGAGTGAAAGGGCATTGAATCATAAACTGCAAGAGCATTCCCAAGCAGTGCTGCTTGGTTTTAGACCATTCTATCACATTATAGGTGGTCGAAAGATATTCTATGGACATTTTTGCCAAAGTGGCTTCGATGTCCTCTATCTTGTGTTTTTTCGCCCTGCCTACTGCGCACGATTCGGGAAGGGGAAAGGCCGGAGATTTTGAGGTGGATATGTAATGCGCCGTTTTTATCCAGAGCAGAAGGAGATACTGCAACTCAGGTGATTCCTTGGATATGTTTTTTAGGGCATGCGCACAAGCCGCTCCTAGGTCCTTGCGGTGGCTTTCAAGATATGGAGCATATTTATTCTCATGCAGCTCATCAAGATTCCATTCAACGATGGTATTTTGAAGGACTTGCGCATACTGCTCGACTGGATAGGCCAGAAGTTTATTTGCCAACTTGCGTTTCTTTTGCAAAAGCACCATCATGCGCTCGATAAAGCCGCTGAAAATTTCTTTAGTGTTTGCAAAGTCTTCCTGCACAGTTTGCTTTTGGATCCAGCTCAGCCACGACATAAATTGGGAGAGCTGAGGCTCTGNNTTTAAAGGCATGCATAGCTTCTGGAATAGACTGCACAAGGCCAAATACATAGGGATAAAGTTCGGGATTTCCTTCTGCATTGTGTTTCGAAAAAGTGTTCAACCAGTGAGTGAAGGCATGAATTTTTGGGGTGATAATGCTAGTGCAGGCTGAAGAGTGCGTAGAAGGGTTTGCAGCGGGATCTAGGGCGGCATAATATTTTTGGCAAAATGCCAGCACCACTTTGTGCAGCTTTTGGGATAGATTTGCCCATTGCTTGGAAAAAACTGTATCGGCCTTGCACATGTGTTGCACTTGCTGCCTAAGCCAAAATTTCGTGGAAATAGTGGAAATCAGCGCACGCCTTTGTTGGTCAACCAGCGCACCCGCGCTGCGGCCGCAAAATTCCAGGCAGTTCAATTTGTGCATAGCCAACAAATGCAGAGGGTACAAATCCATATGCTTCTTATCGGCTTTGATGCTCTGATAGATGCTGGGCGGGTCGCTGTGTACGCTTAATTTTTCATAATAAGCCGTTGCGGTCGGCGTCAAAAAGCTATGTATGGCGGCGGACATGTCAAAACCTTAAGTTAGCGTAATGATGTTAACTCCCGTCAATGCTTGGCTTGGGTACGCCCAATTCTGTGGTTCAACATTTTATTTGTCAATTGTATTGAATTATAGGATCATTTTTTCGGCTAGCTGATCAAAGCGCTGCCATGTAGCTATGCCCATGGCCATTGCGCCCTTTTTAGCCTTGAGTTCGGCTGCTTTGGCCGCAGCGAGCGGGCTGGCGATCAAAAATCCAAGGCCCGAGGTCAGGCCCCCTAGACCTGTTCTCTATCCTTTTTATCCTGTTCTTATCCTTCCCATCTTGTAATTATCATCCTAACCCAAACCAACATTGGATAAAGACAAGCAAGAAAAAAATCTGTTGATCAGTAAGTATTCAGATATAAGATTTCGGCAAGATGACATTCGCATTGAATTAAATATTTTTATTTATATGATGAGGATAAATGATTTCCCTGGTTTGCTGAAATTTCTACCCTTAGGAATTGTATGGATGTCAAGCAATGGTTGAGAGCGTGGCTTGCAGCTCAAGGTGTGCCTCCGCATGCGATGGACGAGCAAGAGGTGCTGCACTTTGTGATGAGCCACGCCAACCAATTTTGCATCGATTTGCGCTCACTGGGGATCTATGCTGAACCCTTTAACCTTGCGGTAAATACCTCTATGGATGCCTTGGAGAATTTCCTTGCGCAACGCACACCTAAAAGCTGCGCCCATCAAGAAGAGATTGCGATTATTGGCATGAGCTGCCGCTTTCCGGGAGCTCAAAATCTAGCTCAATTTTGGGATTTGCTGATCTGTAGTCGCGACCCCATTAGTGAGATCCCCCCTGAGCGCTGGGACGTCGACGCCTTTTACGATCCAGATCCCAATGTGCCCGGCAAAATGGTCACTCGGCAGGGCGGCTTCCTTTCCGATGTCGATCTATTCGATGCGCCTTTCTTTTCCATTTCGCGCAAAGAGGCCGAAAGCTTAGATCCCCAGCAGCGCATCTTGCTTGAGCAGACCTGGCAAGCCCTGGAGCATGCCGGCATAGCCCCAAGCAAACTCAAAGGCTCAAAAACCGGCATTTTTGTAGGCCTCTTCCACAACGACTATGCCAGCTTGTTGCACCGCTATGAGAAGTTTCAAGATATAGGCGCCTACCATATCAACGGCACATCCTTTAGCGCCGCGGCAGGGCGCCTAGCCTACTTCTTGGGAGTGCATGGGCAAACCGAAGCCACCGATACGGCTACATCTTCGTCGCTTGTGGCCGTCCACAACGCCTGTGAAAACCTGCGCCATGGGCACAGCCATCTCGCCATCGCCGCGGGCATCAACCTCATTTTGACACCCATGAATGGCATAAGCTTTTCCAAAGCCCGCGTGATTGCCAAAGATGGACGATGCAAAACCTTTGACGTGGAGGCCGACGGCATAGGTCGCAGCGAAGGGTGCGGAGTAGTCATTTTAAAAAGATTGAGCGACGCCCTGCGCGATGGCGATTCCGTCTTAGCCGTCATTAAAAGTTCGGCGGTCAACCAAAACGGTCATGGCTCCGATTTCATGGCCTCGGATCAAAGGGCTCAGGCGGCCCTGTTGCAAGAAGCCCTCTCCAGCGCTGAGCTGACGGCAGATGCCATCGATTATGTAGAAACGCATGGTACGGGCACGCCGCTTGGCGATCTCAACGAAGTTAGGGCGCTGCAAGCCGTTTTCGGCAATGACCCTTTGCGCAAACAAGCTCTGTGGATTGGCTCTGTAAAGTCTAACATCGGCCATTTGGAGCCAGCGGCTGGCATCGCCGGCTTGATCAAAGTGGTGCTAGCGCTGCAGCATCAACAAATTCCGCAAAACCTGCATCTGAAAAGACCTCATCCAGAGCTCCCCTTAGGTGCAATCCCGGCGGAAGTCGTTTCTGGCAAACACTATGCGTGGCCCTTGCATGTGCGCCTGCGAAGAGCTGGCTTGAGCTCGTTTGGCTATACGGGCACGAATGCGCATTTAATCATCGAAGAGCCCCCAAAGCCCTCAGACAATCCACTTTCGCTTGAGCCTTCACTAGTGGCCGCGCGCACATTGCACGTATTGACTCTTTCGGCCAAAGATGAAAAGGCCCTTCAACAGTACATCGAAAATTACGTGCTTTTTCTCAACGAAACACAGCACAGCTTAACCGACATCGCCTATGCCGCCAATACCGGTCGCGAGCACTTGCCCTACCGTTTGGCCATCGTCGCCAGCTCCACCCAAGAAGCCCTTCTCAAACTAAAGGCAAACGACTACTGGCAGGGAAAAGCTTCACTCTCTCAAACGCCGAAGATAGCCTTTCTTTTTACCGGGCAAGGCGCGCAGCATGTGGGCATGGGCAAACAGCTCTATACCTCACAACCCATCTTTAGAGCGGCCTTGGATAAATGCGCCGATTTACTTAAAGGATCACTTGAAAAAGACCTAAGGGAAGTGCTCTTCGAAGACGCCAGCCTGCTCAATCAAACGCTGTATACCCAGCCAGCCCTTTTTGCCTTTGAATACGCCATGGCAGAGCTTTGGAAAAGCTGGGGAGTCTATCCCGATTTTGTCATGGGGCACAGCTTTGGAGAATATGCCGCAGCAGTCATTGCAGAAGTTTTGAGTTTAGAAGATGGTTTGACTTTGATTGCCGCAAGCACTTCGCAGATGGACCCCATCCTCAGTAACTTTCGGACGATTGCCCAGACTATCCGCTATAAAAAACCGCAGATTGCCCTGATCAGCAGCATCACCGGAGAAATATTGACCCATGAAAGTATACAGGCTGAATACTGGGTAAGCCACGTGCGCCAAACGGCCCAATTTCAAAAGGGTATCGAAACTTTAATTGATCAAGGATGTGGCGTTTTGCTTGAAGTAGGACCCCAGCCCATCATGCTCGACATGGCCTCGCGCTTTGTTTCCAAGCAGGGTTGTCTTTTGCTGGCTTCAATTAAAAGCGGACAGGACGAAGTGGAATCGACGGCCGAAACCCTAGCTCAGCTCTACATTAAAGGCATGGGGATTGACTGGAGAAGGTTTTCCACCCCCTATAGCCTTAAAGTAGAGCTACCGACCTATCCCTTTCAAAGACAACATTACTGGGCAAAAGCACTGGAAACAGCCCAACAAGCGCCATTGAAAGAAACTTCTCTATCCGAAATGCAGGGTAAGACGCTTGCAGCGCATGCTAAAAAACAAACAAGGCAGACGACAGCTGAAAATGTAGAAAGCGTGTTGACCCCCGCCTTCGCCACGAGTTATTTGGGAAAGCATTTTGCAGAGTTACTTCCCCATGAGCGCACCGCTTGGCTCAATCAATACCTGCAGGGGATGCTACAAGAATTCTTAGGCATCTCTTCCCAAATTGATCCTAAGCATAGGTTTTTTCGACCTGGGCATGACTTCACTGATGGCTTTGGATCTCCGCCAGCGTTTGCAAAGCGACCTGGGGGAAGCTGAGCTTCTCTCGGAAACTCTACTGATCGATTATCCCAATCTGGAAAGCCTCGCGGCCTTTATGTCATCCACACTATTGGGAAAAGGCGCTTTACGCGAATTTAAGCCAGAGCAGCCCCAGCAAGTCTCCTGCGAGCCCATCGCCGTGATTGGCATGGGATGCCGTTTTCCAGGCGGAGCCAACGATCCCGACAGCTTTTGGCAGCTTTTAAAAGCCGGCAGAGATGCCATTTCAGAGGTCCCTCCAGAGCGCTGGGACATCAACGCTTACTACGATCCCGATCCAGATGCACCAGGAAAGATGGCTTCGCGGCATGGAGGCTTTCTAACCTCTATCGATTTGTTTGATCCCGCCTTTTTTGGCATCAGCCCGCGCGAAGCCGAAATGCTGGATCCGCAGCAAAGGATTGTGTTGGAAGCTTCTTGGGAGGCCCTAGAACGCGCAGGCATAGCCCCCTTAAGCCTAAAAGGCACGACTACCGGGGTATTTGTCGGCGTTTCCAATCTCGATTACCTCGGCTGCCTGCTGAAAAATACCCACTCAAGTGAGCTAAATGCCTATGTAGCCACGGGAAACGTCTTGAGCGCCTTAAGTGGACGCCTGGCCTACATATTGGGATTGCAAGGCCCGGCGCTTTCGATAGATACGGCTTGTTCTTCCTCTCTTGATATGACGGACCAGTATCTCTTGAAAAACCCAAGAAAATATTTATTACTGGCTCGACGGGATTTGTAGGAGCCTTTCTTCTGCATGGCTTATTGGAATCTCATCCGCAAGCGGATCTTTACTGTTTAACCAAAGGCGATACCGCCAAACATGCTGGGCAACGCATTCATGACGTCTTAAAAAAATACGGATTATGGAAAGAAGAGCTGCTTGCACGAATTATTCCAATCGTTGGCGATCTCTCACAGCCACTGCTGGGACTTTAAGAAAATCAATTTAACAGCCTGGCACAGGAAGTTGACACGATCTTCCATAGTGGAGCTGTAGTTAATTTCATCTACTCATACGAGCAACTCAAGGCCCCCAATGTAATGGGTACACATGAAATTTTCCGTTTAGCCTCTCACCTGAAACCAAAAATTGTGCATTATATTTCAACTCTAAGTGTTTTTCCAATGGAAGATGAACTTCCACTGCTACCTATAGAAGAAAGCGATCAGCTTGATTTTGATAAATTATTAATAACCGGATATGCCCAATCAAAATGGGTATCAGAGAAAATGGCACTCTTAGCTCGATCCCGTGGCTTATGTGTTAATATTTATCGTTTGGGCAGGATTACTGGCCATAGTCAAACAGGAGCTTGGAACACCGAAGATCTAGTTTGTCGCATGATTAAAGGCTGTATACAATTAGGGATGGCACCCATGATAGCCACTAAAATTGATCTAACACCGGTAGATTATACTTGTGATGCACTTATTAATATTTCAATGCAAAAGGAAGGTTTAGGGAAGACCTATCATCTTATACATCCAAATCCCATCTCCTTTAACAAGCTGATCGACTACTTGAATTTTTGTGGTTACCCTATTGAACAAGTAAGCTATGCAAAGTGGAGTAAAGCTTTGCTCGTCACGGCTCAAAAAGGAACAGCAAACGCTTTACATCCTTTGTTAGATTTATTCTCACCATCCAATGAAAAAAACATCACGGAAAACCATTCCCCCCTTTTTCTTGCAGAAAATACTGAAAAAATGCTCTCGGGTAGTAAAATTCACTGTGCCACTGCTGAAGAATTACTGCCGGTTTATATTAATTATCTAAAGAAGATAGGCTACTTGCCTAATTAGCGACGTAAATAACTACAGCAATTAAAAACATATGTCTATATGGAAAGTCCCATGTTGCCCAGCAGCCGGCGTCGCCGGCTTGATTAAGTAAGTGCTCAGATACCCCACGGAGGAACTGTGGGGCATCACAATTTTTTCCAAGGAGCTTAAAAATTCCTTGCCTACAGAATTGCAAAGTGGAAACAGCCCGCCTGTGAAGACACTCCGTGTGAACCATTTGCGATCGTGCCACCGCAGGAGCTTTCGCGCAGGCTAAATCTGCAAATTCTACCAGTGTAGTAATTTCATGAGTCGCATTCGACAGTCCTATTCGACGCTTAAACTCGATTTTCGTTGTAAAATATTTTCAACTACGCAATAAAGAGTTAGCTATGCTGCGGATCGAATTTCAAACCAATAGCCGGCGAATCCAACAAGAGACTTAACAACGCCACACAAAGCGGCTAAATCTTAACTTAGCTATTAGGAAATCACATGGACATCCAGCAATGGGTAAGAGCATGGCTTTCGGCACGCGCGATACCTATAGATGAAACGGCTTTGCATTTGGACATAAAAGAGGCCTTGCAGCTCTCCATCGATGCACGTGCGCTTGGAATTAATATTAAAGCCGTGGATATTTTGGAGATCTCCTGTGTAGCCGAATTGGGAAATTTCCTTGAACAACAAGCTTCCTACCCCCCCTTCTCCTCAAGATTTGGCTTCTATAGGATTGCATTATGGAAAAAGCTTTCAACCTATCCAACAGCTTTGGATAGGCCAAGAAGAAGTCATTGCCGAATTGCATAGTGAAGAAGATCTAGCATGTTTATGCCATCCCCAGCTATTAGATGGATGCTTTCAGGCTCTGCTTGCCCCAAAGCCTAAAAATACTCCACCTGAAGAAGTCTATCTGCCGACGAGCATAGCGCGTTTCATACTGCATGCGCCTTTCGAAAACACAGTGCGCATGCATGGAAAAATCACCGAGAGATCAGAGGACTGCCTAAGTGCGGATATTAGCATTTTTGCGCCCAATGGAGCGCTTTTAGCGACTGTGGAAGAGTTTAAAGCGAAAAAGGCCACGCAAGCGCAATTAAAGCATTTACTGGTAACTGAAGAGAATGCTGGAGATTGGAGCTACCAGATAGATTGGCAGCCCAAGCCGCATCATGCGTCCACAAATTTGCTAGAAAATGCCACCTCTCAGCTGAAGGAAACTTGGTTGCTTTTCTCCCTAAGGAACCTGTGGATCCGACCAGTTACGATGACATCCCTGTTGCTTTAAATATTTTCATATCTACAATGAGGAATAAATGGTTCCTCTAATTTATGGATGTCAAGTAATGGTTGAAGGAGCGACTCTAGATACGGACTATGCCTCTTCATACAATGAAGGCGAAAGTGGTGCAGCACTACAATGCACCTGTGCATGCCAAAATCTCATCCTCAGCTATATCTCTTTTTGTAAAAAGCATGCCTATTTTTCTAAAAGGGAAATATGAAAGCTCCTAACAAACAAACCTCCACTATAGCTGCCATAGATCTTAAGATTCGGCTAATGGACTATCTCTTATGGTGCATATTCGGGACGTTGTGTTTTATGTTTTATCCGGCCGTCGGATATGTGTCCTCTTTGCAAGGCGTCGATTATGCTCCTTACCTCATAATACCTCTAGATACTTGGATCCCCTTTCAAACGCCATTGATAGTATTCTATTACATCTCAGATATAGTCCCTCTAATTGTAACTATTTGCCTTCTATACAAGTTTGGGCTAGACGCAACCCCACTTAAATTATCGTTTGACCTAAACTGCCTGCTGCTAACAAACTACCTCCTATATATCCTATTTCCGGTTAGCATAGAATTGCTATTGATCGACAACCTTAAAGGTGCATTTAATCGCCGATGTTGTGTCTGGTATTTTAATAGCCGAATTATTTTATCAACTTCTAGTCATCAAATACAATCTCATCCAATCCAAGTGCCTATACTTATTTCTTACATGGAAACACCGTTTCACTCTGGTCTACCTCCCCCTATTCAGCATTTTACTACTTTTATATGCATTATACTATCCAGATTACTGGAAAAGCAGTCTCTAAAAACAAACTAAACAACCTGTCGACTCATGAAAAAAAACCTTGCATTTATAGATTTAGATAATTGCCTTTCGGCATGCAACTTATCGGAAATTTTAATTCATCTATTAATGCAAGAAAATGCCTTATCTCAAGATGCTACAAAATGGCAAGAGCTTTTTTTTCAATCTATAGAAATTTTTGAAGATATTCCCAATTTGGAAGAGATTTTCAAACTAATTTGTAGCCTAAACACTGACATCCCCCTCGAGAAAATGCAAAAGGCATCTGAGAGAGTCGTCCAACTATCTTTACACAAACTGTTGCGTCCAGAAATGCTATACATCTTAAATGCGCATAAGCAAAAAGGAGATACCGTTGTTCTGCTTTCTTGCTCTTCGGAAATGATCGTCATCCCCTTAAGTAAAGCCTTAGGCATAGAGCATGCCTTTGGATTAATCCAAAAAGAGCTTAAGGGAAAACTTAGTGGAGAGCTAGGGGGCATATACAATGGCAAAAAAAAATTAGCTCAGATGCATTCTATAAGTGAAAAACTGCAACTCAGCTTAGATACCGCTTTCTTTTACACCGACTCTTATGATGATCGATTGCCATTGCAAACGGTAGGTCATCCTATAGCGGCTTTTCCAGATAAAAATCTCAAACTTTTAGCCAAAGAGATGAAATGGACCATCATTGAAGATCAAGCTGCCGCTGAAAGATGTATGGCTCCAAAAATATTGATTGTCACTGCAGCTTCCGACGCTGGGCATATGGAGATAGCTCAAGAAATTGAAAGAGATTTATTGACCAGATTGCGCGACGATCATGATAAACTCCTTTATGACCCTGTCATCATCTCCTGTGAAGAGTGGTTCCTTATAGCTAAAATGATGGTCCAAACACAACAAAAAATATCTGAGTTTACACCGCAGCTCTATCAACGTCTGCATGATTTTTATAATCAACAACACAAAGAAAAAAAGGACATCCTGAGCCATTTCTGGCAACCTAATCTGGGTCATTTGTTTCAGATTATGCAACCACAAGGTATTATTTGTGTGCACCCTTTTGGCAGTTACGTGGCAGAATATGCAAAGATAAAAGATCTCTCTCTCCCCATTTTGACCTACGTGACAGATTGGTTTGGCAATTGTCTGCACATGTGGGCAAATCCAGCATCCGATCTGATCTACTGCCCTTCACAGCGCAATGCCGACTATTTGATAGAGGAAGCTCAGGCTAGTCCCGAAAAGCTTTTTGTGGGAAATCCCATTATTCCGCAGGCGCTTGATAAGAAGTTCACCACGTCAAAAGAAACCATAAAAAAAGCTTTTAACCTCGACCCGGCATTAAAGACGCTGCTTTTCGATACACATGGCATAGAAGAGTATGTAGCGTATCTAGAACAAATTGCTCCATCGGCGCTGCCTTTGCAAATCATAGTGCTCTGCCAAGGCAACAAAGCCATCGAGGATAAGATTAGAATTTGTAATACTAATTCGCTAATTAAAATGATCCCTGTGCTTAATGCCAAAGACATTGGACTGGCTTTAGCAGCCTCAGATGTAGTTTTTGCTCGGCCAAGCGTTCTACTTACTCAAGAGGCCTTAGCTGGAAAAAAAGCCCTACTATTTGCCACGGATCGAGGCATTATGCCTCCAGTAAAAGAAGTGGTTGCGCATTGCCTCAAACGTAATATAGCCATCTCAATTGCCAATGCGGCAGACTGGCATGGCGCCCTTAGCACCGTATGGGATCCCTCAAGCAAAATAAATGCAATCCTACAGAACGTCGCCCAGTATGAAATTCAAAGTGGCATAAACCAATTTGGCCAAATATTCCAAGAGCTTCTTGGAAAATCTAAATCTTTGGACCCTCTCACGTGACTATTTAGATCCCACCTGTTCCGCGTGAAGAGTCTGAATAGTTTTACCTAAAAGGGTCTGTTTTTCAACTCCTGGATGATTCCTTTCACCTTTTGAACAGCCATTGCCAGCATTGCATGTGTGCTCACTAAAAAAAATCATAATTTCCGCTTAACCCAATCGACATACCCTTTATCAATAGCTTGAATGGTCAATTCTACCCCATCCCCTTCTTCAAGTATTTCAGTCATAATATGGCATACAATTTCTCATTTTTATCGGATTAGCAAGCAATTGTAATATACCAGAGAGCGGGTGATTTTTGGCTTTTCGGCTAGCGCGAAAGTCCCGCGGTTAAGCGATCATAAGCGGGTTCATATTTCCCAATATTAACCAGCTTATGATCGCTTAACCCCAGAACTTTGGCGCAGCTGAAAAGCCAAAAATCACCCGCTCTCTGGTATATGCCTCCAACTCTATTTCTTTTGTTGCTTGCCCTTCACCAGTTGTTTTTCGGCATTCGGTTTATATCTTTTCAGAGCGTACCGAATGTAGATAGGACAAAATCTTTTTAAATAAACGAGGAGCATGGGCACAAATTTTGCGCAATAGGCTTTTTCTTTTTGTTGCACGATGACGGAATGGATTTTTTTGGCCACCACAGAAGCCTCAAGCCCTTTTTGAGTATCTTGGTCATTTTGTCCAAAGGGTATGCCATGGGCATCTAAAGAATTTTGGGCTGTAGCCGTTTTGATAAAGCCCGGACTGACCAGAGATACTTTTATATTGTGTTCCCAAACTTCAGATCTGAGCACCTCGACGTATCCATTCAAGGCATACTTGGAAGCGGCATAAGCGGCTCTAGTGCGAATGCCGACTTCACCCAGTATGCTGGATATATAGACTAACTGTCCTGCACCTGCCGCTTTCATTTTGGGAATGAGTGCTTTGGTAATAACTACATTGCTCAAAAAGTTCACTTTCAATAAGTGCTCGTAAACACATAAATCCATATCTTCAATAAAAGCGCGCTGTGAAATCCCCGCGCAGCCTATGAATACGTCAATTTTTCCAAAAAGCTGCCAGGCTTCATGTGTTTTACTCTCTAAAGTTTCTAAGAGAATTAGATCTAAAGGCAAAACCGAAATATTTGTTTTAAGGGGATCTAAATGCGAGGCGATTTGTTCCAAAACGTCTTTTTGGCGTGAACTGAGGATTAATTTTGCACCGGCTTGGTAAAGCTCAGTTACCAGCGCAGATCCGATTCCTGAAGATGCACCTGTTATCCAAATAACTTTGTCTGTCAACGGCGGCATGCTTGTGTTACCTTTCCATAAAGGCTCATAAACCCAAGGTCTTTTCTTATAAAAAAACCCTGGATTTTGGCGTGTTCTGACCTTACCCAAAATCTTGGTATCACCCATTCTCATTATTATGGCAAGAAAAAAGAAGCTAGTGCGCTGCAAAAGGAACTTTTTCAAAAGACGACATCCAACGCACATGCATTTTTAATTGTCTTATACCTCAAACAGTGGTACAAGCGAACCAGTGCGGCACAAGCTCATTATTTTTTAACCCTAAGGATGCCGAATGACAGCTTTTACACCAGCTCTGCGCGATAGCCCACCTAGATGTGCCAGAAATAGCCGCCTTGGCCGCCCTAGGGGTAGACCCGAGGATGACCTGGCGGTCCACGTTCGACATCCCCATGTTTTGGCCAAGAGTGCCTGTGGAAACCGTTTTGGGGACTTTGGCGCTGCGTCCCCTCCATGGCAATGGTAGAACGATCACTTTTTGCAGCGCCGATCAATCTTGCATGGAGTCCATCATAGAACCATCCACAGTACATTCCTATGCTTTTGGGCTTACTCCCTTAAGAACTCAGCCCATCAATTATATGACGCTTGTGGCTTGTTTGGAAGCTTCTGTTGAATCTAGATCCCAGAGACATGCAGTTGATGGATTGCTCAACGGTCATAGTCACCGAACTTTACAATGGGGGCTCGATCGACAGCCATCTGAAAGATATGCAAGCTCTCTTGCAAAGCGATCCGCAAAAAGCATTGACTATGCTGAGCACAAGCTTTTTAGACCTAGCTTCAGGCTTAAAGGCGATGCACGACTTAGGCGCCATTCACCGCGATATTAAGCCGGGAAATATCTTAGTGAATGTGGATCCATCTGGCACTATTGAAGAGGCGGCGCTTTCGGACTACGGACTCACCATAAGCACTAAAGAGGCAGCTACATCTCATCCATTGACGACTCCCCTGTTTGCTTCGCCAGAGCTGCAGCGCTACGGCAACTATGAAATTCTTTTAAACAAATTCCTAGAGAGCCAAATCCAAATAAGTGAAAATCCATCTATAAACGACACGTCTCACCCTTTTGGGCGGCTGCGCTCCAACCAAAGCGATGATATTTGGGCGCTTGGCCTCACCTTTGCAATGCTGCTCTTGGGCGAAAGCCATCAAAGCATTAATTCCACGATAAGAGCGGCAACAAACGCCAGTATATGGTCGTCGTTAGACTCTGCTGCACGACGCAAATTGTTCGACGAGCTATTTCCTCCACCCATTGAGGTAGAAGGCAATGGCAGCCCTGTGGAGCTAGCCAAGATTGAGATGCATAAGCTTTGCCGCAACATGCTTTCACTGGTCAAAGCGGAAAGATATAATGCTGATCAAGTTTTGGCTAAATGCCGAGAAATCCATGCCATCATACATCCTCAAAGCCCTTAGCCAAAATATTATTTAAAATACGGCTTAAACGGTATATCTGAAGGGCGTATTGTACTATTTTTTCGTTTAGGAACCCAAATTAGACCTTTTCTTCAGCCTGAAGGGCTGGCAGTGCCAGTGCAACAGCCCAGGGCGATGCCCTTAGCATTACCCATATCTTTTCTATTCACCCACGAATGGGGGTGAATAGAAAAGATGGGTGTCAGCCCTTCGGGCTCTGACTAGGACAGCGTTTATAAACTCTCACAATCAAATGAGGGTGCTGCTGCTCGATGATTCCTTTCTATCTGAAGACGAGTCCTGATGCCTATGTGGGCGGGAGACATAAGGGCACATATACCCCAATTGCAAGCGGGACTTAAGAGGTCTTGAAGCCTCTTCTTTACCAAAAGCTTCCTCCTTACCTGAAGCCTCTTCTTTACTCGAAGCTGCCTGCATGTAACGCGCGGCTATTTCCTTCAATCCTGGGAAAGCCAGGCTAAATCTTTCCAAAAGAACCCTGAGATGCGAGGAGTATTTGGTGCTAGCTCCAAAGTTTGGAATATCGCTAAGCGCCAAATCCGGGCAAGAGGGACACCTACGCCTCTCCGGTGGCATGGGAATGCTATCCATGGGGAAGGGCTTCAAGGCATCGCCAATGGCTTCTTTAGTCCAAGGAGTTTGAAGGATATCAAAAACGCGCAACAAATGCGCGCGAGCAGCACCGTCAGGGGTTTTCAAAAGACATTTTTTTATGTCTCCTGAAAATAAAGCATCGACCTCCGCGCTCTTTTCTTTTAGTTTAGGTATTCTTAAAAAGGTGTACATACATAAGCCTTGCACCTGACATGCCACTGTGACATCTTGGATACTTGCACTTTTATAAGCTCCCAAATCCAAGGCGAAGATCACATGTTGGAGTGTCGCAAGAAGTTGATTTTGCCTAGGCTCTGGAAGATGCGCGAGCAACGACTCTAAACATTTACTAAGTGCCGGAAGGTCTTGAGCTAGTGCCTTCATTTCTAGAAGGGCTAATGCGAGCAGAGGCTCTGAATCTATAACGGAACCAGTTTCACGACGAATTATCTGATGACAATGGTAAAACATGGCGGGAATATGCATTAGTTCGTATATAACATTTTTGATAAATTCCATCGATATAACGGCCGCATGAGCAGATTGTCCACACAAAATATCGCTAAAGGATTGGTATAGAACTTTGAAGCCGCGTGTATTATGGTTCACCAGCGCGTAACACATAGCAGACGCACTCAGCACCCTATGCAAACCCAAGGTCTCTTGCAGACAAACATTTCTGCGGCAATGCGGGATTAATATGTCGATAAGTGTTTGAAATACCTCTAGTAAGTCCGTAAAATTTGAGGTGAATTTATGTGCTGCGAGCATTGAAAAAAGACCCAGATGCATCATCATCTCGGCACTGTCAGCCTTGATTTGAGCCTCTTTAGTAGGAAGTGCTGTAAATAATTTTACCGTGCTAGCCCTTCTAAATAGATACAAGAGAGCCCCAGCCCAGCGTGGAGTACTTGCAAACAGCTTTTCGGCAATAAAACAAAGCACCTCTACCCCCTGCACTTTAGATAACTTGGCATAATCTGGCAAGTAAAGGGCGAAATTATGCACAGCTTCCGATATCTCTTCATGTCTATCCATAGTCAAGCTGAAGACCCATTTGGCAAAGTAATCGAGCTTTACAAGCATTAGACTTTCAAGATCGCTTCGCTCAGAGCCATGCGAAGATATCTCCAATATCTGTTTAGAGAGAGCTTGTACTAGTTCGATGCTTGCATATGAATGGGCAGGAGCGGCCAGCCTGGACACATGCGGAATTAGGCAGCTAATTTGGAGGTGCAGGTAAGGGACTATTTTAAGGAAAATCGAATCCCTTGCAGGCGACCTATGTTCAGTTATAGAATTCCCTGGCAACTTTTTCACGATCATCCAGGGAAGTCTCGGTTTCCCAAAAAACACCAAGGCGCGCTCTAGAATATCCCATCTAGCATCCCCTAATTCTTCGTGGCATAGTGCATTTAAAAATGAAAATATGGCCAAGCCCTCTTCAGACTCGAAAACAAATCCATGCTTATTTGCCTCGGCATTTAAAAGATCGAGCAGAGAAGTTTGCATAACTTGCATTTTAGCTTCAGCAGAAAGGCTGCAAAATATCTGAAACACATCTAAGTGAGCCTTTTTGCAATCGGCAACCTTTTTTCCCAGGATAAATTTAACGAGTCTTTCAAAAGCGCTGGCCAAGGGAAGCGTAGTCAATATTTGAAAAAGCGACGCATCTATCTGTGCAAAGCTTGAAGGAAGCAAACCCTGCATTTCATTAGAAAGCTGCTCTATGATTTCTGGAGCAGCATGCCTCTTGATAAAATGGGCATGCATCCAATTTTCTTCTTTGAGGGCAAAATCGGCACATGCCAGCGGAAGTTTATCTGGTCCGGCAAGTTTTGAAAGCTGCAAGCTTTCCATATACCTCAGTAAACAGACTTCCATTTGTATAAGCATAAAGACCATATGGGGATGCAGCGGCTTAGCGCCGCTGCCCAATCTATCTTTATAAACCACCGAAGGAGCTAATATGGTAGTCATTAGCCGAAAACATTTGGCTTGTACAGCAGGCGAGAACTTCGCCAGCATCTCCATCAATTGCAGATAAACAGGCGCATGAAAAACGTCTGAAGTTATATACCGCTTGCATAATAGCTCTATAGGCTTGATATTTTGAGTTTTCTCGATGCCCATAGATAACTTCTGGAATAGAATCTGCAATAGACAAAGGTATTCTTCATGCTCCACATTTTCAGAAAGATGCAAGATTTTCAAATTCAATTCCCACGAATGCATCTGATCGGCATGGATGAGCATATGGGAAAGAGCCAATAAGCCCTTTGAAGTATAGCTCTGCAGCAGCTCTTTCTCCAGCAACTTTTCCAAGATGTCGACCAGTAAGGCAATAGAACTAGAAGCGCTTTTTTGCTGCACCAGACAGATAGAAACTAGTTTGCTAAAAAAGATTTCCGCTTCTAGCGTCCATACCTCAGCCGTAAAAGATGCGGATACGGCCATACTATGTCCAATCTGCAGGGCCAGCAAGCTATTAGTTCCGGATTTAGAATGCCCCAAATAGGTTATCAAGATTTTCGCCAGATCAATAATTTCCCGAGTCCAAGCCCCTCTAGCTTTTTCTTTTTCACTGATAAAAAGGGCAAATAAGGTATGAAATGATAGCAGTTCCCTCTCTCCATCCCTTTTTTCCATAAGTGGCTCCACTGCCAAAGAGAAAATTTGACATGATGCGAAAATCAGGTCTAAATCTTCATCTTCCACAGGTTTCTTTTCAGCGTGATAAAGACCTATTAGCTGCTTGACCATTCCAAGAATCCGTGAAAAAGTATCTGCATCTGATAATGCAACCATCAATCGCTTATTATAGGCTTGGATAAACAAAGAGCAGGCCTTTTTTACATCGGAGGGAAGCAGATGTTTTGCTTGAACAGCTGTTAAAAGCATTTTTTCCGCGCAGTTAAAATGCACAGGTCTTCCTCCGCTGACAATTGCGGCTATGGCACCTAGCAAACTTTCGCGGATTTTGCTTCTAAAGGCCTCCTGGGAAGATGCTTTAGAAGGATCTTTGGGGATTTCTAAAGAATGCACAGTCTTTTTTAGCATCTGTATCAAAGTCTCTGCTACGCGCTCCCAATGGCCGGAAAAACTTTTAAGCGTATCCTCAGATTTAAATATGGCCATCAAAAGCTCTGCACTGATCGATGTACAATGCGCCAGTTGAAACTCGGTCAGAGTCTTAAAAGTATCGGCAATCAAGCGCTGGTTTTCTGTCCACACAGCGCAAGCGCGCAAGAGATAGTCTTTATGCTTAGATCCAAGATGTCTTTTAACAAGAAAAAGAGCCAGGTTCCACAGGTGTTCCTTATCCATATGGGCTTGTGCGCCCTTCAAAAACTCCTGAGCCCAAGCCAAGCACAGGCGGGCCACTACCGGAATAAAGCGATAAAGTAGCTGTGAGCTCTGTTTTTTAAAGTCGCGCAAACTGGTTTGCCCCATCTTTTGCAGTTCCATGAGATCCCTTTGCTTCAGCTCTTCGTCTGCCTGGGGCGCAGCGGCGTAAATCGCCGCAAATTCCGTCAGCGCTTTGGGGAGAGCCAGAGCGGCATCTGCACCCTCCAAGGCAAATAAAACACGTCTTAAGGAGCGCTCTAGAGCACCCCGTGGCCATGCCGTGGCTTCCGGTTGACCTAACTGCGCGGCGACGGAAGAAGCCATTTTCTGGAAGCTTTCCTGCACTTCTTTGTATGCTGGATCTTCAGCGAGCAGGCAAAGGCGATCCGCAAAATGCAGCAAAGGAGCATGAAAACTCTTATGCGGTACTTGCGAGGCAAGCAGATGGACAATATGCCTGAGAATAAAATCGTAGAAATAGCGAGATTTTTTTCCGAAATTATCCAGCTGCCGCTGAAGTAAGGCATCGAGCCTTTCCCAGACGCTCTGCCTTACAGGCGAATCGGGAAGATGGGCTTTGACAATCTGCTCCACGCACCTATAAGCCAACCGCAAGAGCTCTTTATCCCCCGTTTTATCGGCGATTTTAAGCCCTTCAATATAGAGATCTGTATGCCACCGATTTGTTTCGGCAGTGGAAAGCTCCCTTAAGAGGGAAGGAAAGCGCTCCTGTAAGAGCAAAAAGGTTTGAAACAGGTTACGGCTATGGATTCCTTGCGCAGTTTCAGGGCTAAAATCAGCGCGCGTGGATTCTGGAGGCGACAAAGAACTGCGCATGATGGCCAAAGCCGTATTCATCAGAGCTTTATGGCATAAAGCGCTCTCTCCAGCCCAGCCCAACAGATTATGCAAGAACTTATAAGCCAGGCTGAGGGGCAGAGAAGAGGCTTCGAACGTCTTTTGCAAAAAGAAAAGCAAAGCCAGCTGGTGGCTCACTTGAGGTTTACACGTAAATAGGCCGCTGGCATCCACTCTTTTTATGAGCGCTGGCCCCCATGCGGGGAAAATCTCCGCGAGTGCCATAGCTTCGATGAAGAGAAAAAGAAAAGCCTGCTGGGATTCCTTGGAAAAAGCCCCTAAGCCATCTGCCAGCAGATAGACTTGAAAAATAGTGGAAATGGCAGCCACATCCCGCCTTTCCCTAGATTTGGCCAACATCACCTGCAAGGCGCCATCAATATCTTCGGTCAATTTTGCAGAGAGGGAGAAGAGCTGGCCCGTTTTCTCCTCAGATTTTGCGGAAAGCTCTTTGCTTTCACCTTCATCAGATACCTCCGCAGGGACTTTTAGCATAACGGACGCTTTGGCCAAGCGCGCATGGCATAGCTTTTCATCTTCAAAGCTATCCAGGCAAGCCATGAGCCCCTTGACAAATTCAAAAGCCCTTTTTGCACCCAAAGCCCGCAGTTCATCGACATGTCGCTGCAAGCGGCTTTTAGCTAATCTAAGAGCAAGCGAAAAAGGTTCAACTCCAGGACAGGGATTTTCGGCGAAATGCGCCACAGCAAAAGCATAAAAATTGCGCGCGCAGTCCCTGTCTTTAAATTGCTCTTCACAAATAGATGTCAAAGGAGGCTTATCAAAGCTTGCACAAAGTAAACTCAAGGCTTTGGCTTGCCCATCCTTATTGAAGGGAAGGCATTTCAAGCTTCTGAATAGACCAGAGAGATAATAGGCATCGCGCAGAGTAGGGCAGAGCTTGAACATGGCCGACAAACTAGTAATGAAGGCGATGGCGACTTTTTCAGGAGAATGCTCAAGGTACAAGTAATGCGTGCCGCCGGCATGTGCAAAAGACATATGCGTGCTAGGCAAGCCACCCATGTAGGGCTTAGTTGTACTGGCAGGTGCATAAGCGGTAATGCCCCCTTCACCTGACAGCCATTGGCACAAAAGCATGCCGCGCATGACCGCTAAGAAATGCTCGCCCACATCTGTATTTTTGTGCTTTTCTAAAAGCTTAGCCATATAAACAAATTCTTTGCCAAACTCCTGGGCATTATTTATCCAGACTGAAGCTAGCGTGCGCACGTAGGCGTGCCTGTCTTTTAAGCCATTGAGTATGGCCAAAAAGTTCAGAAAATCGAATAATTTGGGCAGCCCATTTTTCCCATAGTGATTGTTAATGTGACTGGCGAGCCCCTTGGCAAAGACTTCCTGGCGAATATCCTCTCCTGGTTGCAGCAACTGCCTTAGGGCAACCTCCAAGGTTTCACGATCAATAGAAAATCCCTGAGTGAGCCGATGCACCATGCGGTAGATCAGCCCCACAGTGCTTTCAGGAGATTTGACCACAAATTTTCGATTGTGGAGATTATCAACTGCAGCGTGAAATTCACGGGCATTTGCCCATCCTCCTCCCACTTTGACGCACCACACGGCGCATGAATACAGTCCTACCAGAAAACTGTCCGACGTCGACACATTTTGACGAAATTTTTTATAGATGAATTTGAGTTCAATGCCACCAAGACCATAAAAAGCGCTTAGGTCTTGGCTCTCTTCGATCAACTTCTTGCGGTACAGGTACACATCTTCAATTGTCTTGAAAGAAAGGGTTATATTATGGCTGACATATAAAAATGCGCCAATGGCAGCTACCACGGCCTTTTTTATACTCCCGAAGTCGGCTTTTTTAATGTAGTAGCAAAGGTCTACATCGGCATAATCTGGACCTCCCATGAGATAACTGGCCGCTCCGCCAGAGATATAAGGAGTCATTTTACTAGGAGCCATTTCACTATCCGAAGTCTCACTGCCACAGGGCATGCCCTGTTTTTCTAGCTCGAGCTTCAATTGCTGGCATAGCTCAAACGCCGAAAAAGAAAGTGTCGGAAAAATTATGGTTTCTGTGGCCGTCGTCCAATGGGTGCACTTGGGGACCAGGGGATATTTCCTGGCAGCCACAGTTTGCAAAAGCTTATGTTGTGTTTCGGAAAGACCTTGGCAGAAAGGCTGATCTTTCTCGGCCTTTTCAAAGCTTTCCTTTACATCGACCTCTGCATGAGAAATACCTAACGAGTGTGAGGCGGACGTTGAGGCAGACAGCGGTGTAGACATAGAGAACCTGTATAATTGGTCAGCCCCCCCCCCGGAGGAACGGAGGGGGATCTGACAAAATGTAATTTTGCAAGTTGCTCGTACACTGTTAAGGTAGAATTTACAGATTTAACCTGCGTCAAAGTTTCGGGGTTGAGCGATCGCAAATAGGTCAATATCAGAAGATATGGATCCATTTGCAATCGTTCAAACCCGGGGCTTGAACCTTACCATTACCCATATCTTTTGCATTCAC